>JBBUBG010000075.1:0-1972 GCA_038058345.1 Patescibacteria group bacterium
AAAACAGGAGTTTTTCCAAGGAGCTCTTTTTCTGGACTCAAGAAAACCGCCGTTATTGCTCCCGGCGCTTCTCCATATTCGGAAACTTGGTCGGACAACGCCGCACGGAAAGACCCGGCCTTTATTGTCCCAATCGGCCCAAGAACATTCCAGACCACTTTATCCGTTACATCTTTTGTCGTGCCATCTCTAAACTTCGCAATTGCCTTAAATAAGATTTGGGCTCCCTCCAAAACACGGGAAAGGTCCTGCGATGGAACAACCTCAAGGGAAGTCGGTCCCTCGATTATAGCTTTAGCGGGAGGAGCGATCTTGACTTCAACTTTCGGCCTCAAAACCTCTTGAACTTTTACTGCCTCAACTTCTTTTTTTACTTCAACACTCTCATCTGTTTTTTGTTCAGAAACTCTCTCTTCTTGAACTTCCTCCCTTAACTCACCCTCTTCTCGAATGGGTCCGATTTTTTCAAAAACCTTTTGAATAAGCTGCTCGCGCAGTATCTCTTGTGATTGACCTTTATTTTTCTCTATCAAAAGATCAATCTCTTTATCCTTAGGCTTGTTATCCTCAATCCAGTCAGAGGAATTCAAAATAAGAGCGGGTTCCACTTTTTTTAATTCAAATGTGTTTACTTTTTTTGACAGCTCTGCGCTATCAATATACACAGCTTTGTTTTCATCAAGAGCGATCTCTTTTTCGCTCAAAACTTTTTTTGTTTTTGGATCCTTAGGAGCCACTCCGACAACATGGCTTGACCCAACAACCCACGAAGACTTGGCATCTGTCCCCATACCAAAAGCAGTGCCTCGGACAGTAGCAATGGCATAAGATGTTTCTACTTTCCACCTAGATTCTGGAGTGGCAAGATCAATGATTTTAGACCACACTCGCCCGAGAGTTAGCACCAAGGAAACTCTAAGGGTTCCTGATTTTGAATCATAAGAAGCCTCATCAACAATCAAACTACTCGAAGAGTCGAGCCTCGCCACAGATCCATCTGGCAAATAAATCGAAGCCTTGCCCGTACTGTCAGTAGTTAAAGTTGCGGGTACTGAAATTTCATCTCCGCTCAAAACATTCCTTGAGATTCCATCTGAGCCGACCACTGACACCCCTGAAGTAATAACCTCAACTCGAGACTTTTCTTTAAAAGTTGGAGCCGGAGCGAGAGCAGGCTTTTTATTAAATACAAAAAACCCGATACCTATGACAATCAAAATGACAAGAAATAATAGTTTCTTCATAACCACGATTTAAGCACAACGGAAATCAAAAGGCTACTTGATCCCCTGTCTTAATATCGAATTTTTTTACGCTCCCGGCAGGCACCTCCAAAATATAATTGACGGGCAGTGGAGGGTTAAGCTTTTCAGGATAGCTTTCGGGAGATACATTTTCTGTTACACCAACAACTTTCCTTTCCGAATCGATCCATACAAAATCCAATCCAAATTTCATATCCTTCATCCAAAACTCATGCAAGCCTGGTTCTTCGTACATAAAAAGCATTCCGTGTTTTTCCTCGAGAGAAGAGCGGAGAGACAAACCGGACACTTTCTCCGCATCGCTGACTGCTGGCTCAACAGCAAACTCAATGCCGTTAATTTGAAGCAATATATTTTTATCGAGGGACGTCTCCTTATTTGAAAAATTTGAAAAGGGAAAAACCAAAACCAACAAAATCGCAAAAGCAAAAAGCAGAATCACTCGCACTTCCGGCTTGGGAGGAATCTCATTGAACATTATATTATTATACCCAATTCCCCCCTTGAAGGAAACGCCATATTTTGCATAAACTTGACACCGACACCGGCACCGACTATAGTTATAGTTACAAATGGCCTTAGGGCTCGCTCCCTCACGGGAGCAGACAAAATCAAAAACGCAATCAAAACATAGTTTTGATTGCGTTTTTGATTTTTATGTATGAATCTTCATCAGCTACTCCGAGTTTGTCAATAAATAGTCTTGT
>JBBUBG010000076.1:0-1233 GCA_038058345.1 Patescibacteria group bacterium
CTGGCCCTGCGAATACTATTGGAAACATCATCGGTACCAGCATCAATATTTGGCCAAAAGGCGATAGTTGGAAGTTTAAGCTCGATTAAGGCATCCAGAGTTGCGTCCATCAGTGCTCGATTGTCCTTTTCTGTCGTTACTGGATGTTGCATTAAAATAAGAAAATCCTTACCCAAATCGATTTGACTCCCGACTCCCACCTTTTCCAAATCAGATTGAGTGATTTCTGATTTTACAATCGCCGCAAATTCAACATCCGGAGCGCCGAAATTTTTGACATATTTAGGATTTTCCCCCATTCGGATAATTCGCTCGGCTGATTCATCATTTGTAGCAAAATGAATATGCGAAAGCTTTGTAATTGCATGGCGGACTGATTCATCAATAGTTCCTGTAACATCACCGCCCTCAATGTGGGCAACGGTTTTATTCATATAGGCCGCCGCTACTGCGGCGGCCAGCACCTCATACCTATCAGCTCGCACAACGACCAGATCTGGATTAAGATTTTCAAAAACGCTAGCAAATTCAATCACCCCAAGCCCTGCTGTTTTTGCCATAGCGACATGAGTTCCACCAGACAATGCCATGGTAACTCGGGTTGTTATATGAAATCCATCATTTCTGATCCAAGCCTCTACATCGCCATACTGCTTAACAATCGCAGAAGCACCAACCACAATCTGGAGCTCTACATCTGGCCTTTTTGCAAGCTCTGCAAGAATAAGCTTACTTCTAGAGTAATGAATTGTGCTCGAAATAATAAAGCAGATTTTACGCTTTGCCTTTTCGGCAGATTTTTTTGCAATTTTCCCCCTTTTCATAAAAGTCTCTAGATATTGCAATAACTAGCCAAACATAGCAATAGTCACAACCAGTTTTATTTTTGCACCTTAAAACAATATCCTAGGACATAATTATCGGCCTCCGGGATTCTCTCGTATAGCGGTGACAACAGTTTATTTAAAAAATCTTGCAATTTTCTTGATATACGCACCGACAGAGTAAAAAAACTATTCGCAAAAATATTTGAAGAATATTTAACGTTCACGGCGTATACATTAAAAAAACTCTTCTGAAAAACGCTGTATACGTCAAAAGGCCGTCCTATATTCTTAACCTCGACATCCTTAAACCCGCCTTCATGAAAAAGTTTATCCAGCGCAAAGTTTGTATAACGATAAAAATCATACGGAGCAGAGTGGATCGGGTGCAAAAATGGCACAGAACCAA
>JBBUBG010000077.1:0-1572 GCA_038058345.1 Patescibacteria group bacterium
CCGTTTATTATATTTTGATGCCAGCGGAGGCTTCCACTAATCTCGCGCGTTATGATGGAGTCCGCTTCGGCTTGCACGTCGATGGCGCAAATTCAATTGAAGATTATTTCAAGACTCGCGCGGCGGGATTTGGGCCGGAAGTAAGAAGAAGAATAATTCTTGGAAGTTATGTTCTTTCCGCTGGATATTATGATGCCTATTATAAAAAAGCTTGCGCCGTTCGTGATTTAATCTCCAGGGATTTTGATCGGGTTTTTTCCGGAGATGGTCAGATTGCTCCGGTTCATGCAGTGCTTACTCCGACTTCACCTACTCCGGCTTTTAAAATTGGCGAAAAGAGCGATCCGCTTTCAATGTACCTCGCGGATATTTTTACGGTTCCCGCAAATATTGCAGGAGTTCCATCAATTTCTGTACCAACGGGTTTCGCTCTCCGAGATGGGAAAAACTTACCACTGGGGACACTCATTACCACTTCTCGCGGGAGAGAGGATATAATGTTTGGAGTAGGGAAGGTTATAAGCCTGCCTAGAATCTAATGCCTGAGAAAAATTTCCAAATTTCGTGCGAAAATCACAGAATGAGAGGAAGGTGTATACCATACTCCTACGAACAGTCTGTGATTTGTAGCCGAAATTTGGGGATTTTAACAGGCAAGCTTCATGGCTTTAATTTAGCGTTTAGATTCTAGGCAGGCTTATAATGGCGAAATATCTCAACATCCAATATCTCTGTAAGCTGATCTACGATTTTTTTATCGGGTCAGGTGCCTTTGGGATTGCGCGAGACGGAAAAGGCTTGGTTTTGCATCCAAAAAGTGTGAATCCTTTTCTTGATACGGCGTCTAGTATTTCTCCAGAATTTGCGCGCTTTCTAATTTACGGCTCATATTTTTTATATTTACTTACCTTAATTTTTATTTTGCTTGCGATTTATTATTACCTTAAGTTCGTAAAAGTTGAGAAGGAAGATGAATTTAAATTTGCAGATTTAACTCCGGCGGAATTAGAGAAGAAAGATAACGAAGCGTGGGATAGAATTAAAAAAGGAGTAGAAAGTGAAAGTCCTGCTGATTGGAAGTTTGCTGTTCTTGCCGCCGATAATATGCTCGACGATATGACCAAAAATCTCGAGCTTGTCGGAATGTCGCTCGGGGAGCGACTCAAAAGCGCTGACCCGTCTTCATTTCAGACCCTAAATGATGCATGGGAGGCGCATAAAGTTAGAAATCGTATTGCTCATGAGACAGGCTACGTTTTAACCAAAAGAGAGGCGCGCGCTACCATAGAAAGATTCGGAAGGGTTTTTGAGGAGTTTAAGATGATATAATTATTGTTGCGGGTACAGGAATTTGTCAGGAATAATTTTCCTGCAGGAAAATTTTCACGACCCTAGCTCGCCTATTTTTCTGCTGAAAAATATGGCTGCGCTTTTCAATTCCTGACGAAAGTGCCATTTGGCACTTTCTCACCCGTAACAATTATGAAAAAAGCGCCTGGATAGGCGCCCTTTTCAGAATTGTTGCGGGTACAGGAATTGAACCTGTTACTTCAAGGTTATGAGCCTTGTGTG
>JBBUBG010000078.1:0-1200 GCA_038058345.1 Patescibacteria group bacterium
ACCTGCTGAAAGGCAGGGACGCAGAGCAACGAAGCTAAAAAGACAATAAAGGGTGATGGGTGTAAAGAAGCTGTTTTTACTCTTCACGCATAACTCATCACTGTTTTAATGCTAGTCGAGCCGCCAGAAGTTTGCTCCTGACGATATCAGGAGATTAATCTTCTTGTGGCTTTTTTTATTTTATCAAATATGCTGAGGTAAACTAATAAAAATGCAGTATAGTTTTTTACTCGTGATAACTGTTTTATTACTTCTTACTCCAAATGCCGCTTCTGCTGCTGTTAATCTTCCTTGGTCAACTACATATAATTGTCCTGAGTGGAAGCAGACGGATGGCAACCCTAACTGTGATAGCTTAGCCTATTATGGCGGTTGGACAACGACAGACAACAAGGAGGAGCAGATAACATCTGCTGCCAACTATCCCGGTGGAGGAAGCGGAAGGGGTCAGAGACACTGGTTAGGAGATGGGTCTGCCAATAATAGCGGCGGTACAAAGATAGAATTCACCTCACCACAATCAGAACTTTGGATTAGATGGTATATGCGATTCCAACAAGACTTCACATGGAGCAGTTTGCAGCAGTTCAAAATACTTTATATTAATGTAGGCACGTCAAATTCCGTCATACTTACTCCGATGGAGTGGGATAGGATGTATGTGCAAACTCAATGCACTCCTCAGAATTACCGGTCCGCACAGGGTTATGGCTGGGATTCTATCATTGCTGCAAATGGTGCCCTTGATTCAAATGGACATAGAAAGTCGGATGGTCAATGGCACTACTATGAGGTCCATCTAAAAGTAGACACGAATGGAAGCAATGGGATTGCAGAATGGTGGATTGACGGAATACAGGTCATGTCCTACAACAATGTTAATTTTTGTGGAGGTCAATGGACATATTTCGTAATAGGAGAGAATCATGCTTATTCGTCAAATGGTTCTTCCTTTTATGTTGATTATGATGATATAGTTGCCAGCACTACAGGGCCTATTGGCGGCTCATTACCAGATAAGATCGCACCCTCTCCAACAAATGGATTATGGTAAACAGTCTGCAAAAGGATAAAAATTGGCTTGACAGGCTTCATTTTTTTGTTGACAAATAAGAGATGCCATTATATAATTTCGATGAAAAAAGTATAAAAAAATAGCTAATTATGATGCCTTCTGTTCAGAGCAAACCTGCTGAAAGG
>JBBUBG010000079.1:0-2969 GCA_038058345.1 Patescibacteria group bacterium
ATATTCCAAAAATACTTTAGGTAAACTAGATTTAACTTAAAATTTAGATACATAGTTGTCTCCTTTCTTAATGTAATTTATTGAGTATTTTTTATCTGAAAACTTTTATCTATATTTACTTTATAGAGCTGATGTTGGTCATCTAAAGCTTTTTGGGGTTTTGGGACAGGAATATACTCACCTTTTCTGATGTCGGTACTTTTTGTAACTACAATCTGCCCATTTCGCAGGACAAGCATGTTGTGATCCCCTGTTGTCGTTACCTCACGTCCGCTCTTTGAATGGAATTTGTAATAATCTTTCGGAGCTTCTTTGCGAGCAGCGACCGTAACAGGACTCCACGATCCCCGAAGCTCCTTGTCGAAACTCCAAACCTCAAAACCAGGGTTGACCACTCCCTCGAGATCCGCGTCTATTTTTTCAAGACCATTTTTTTTGATCGAGTTTTCAATAACCGCGCCGATTTTTTCAAGAGAAACCTTGCCGTTTTTTCGAATTAAGACTGGGCTATTTTTTTCGATGCTTTTTCCCGCGCCAGCCTTTGAAAATACCACGCTGTTGTAGTTTTCGAGGGAAAAGCGGTCAAATAGGACGAGCCCCGCGTTGTGGCGATTTATCCCGTACAAAATCCCTTTGTCGCTGGTTAAGTCAAATGAGATAAAGGGAAAAAGAGAAGAAAGTGGAGAGGAGTTTAGTTTTGTGTGGATGGCGAGTTGGTCGTCTGCAGTTGGAATAACTGTCTTAAAACCTTGCTCTTGCTGAAAAAGGGCCGGTTTGACAAAAATGAGGCGAGATTCGAGGATTGATTTTATTTCGGATTCAACTTTTGTCAGTTCATCCTCGGTGTCTGCATAAAGGGTTATATATAACCCAACATCAAAAAGCTTTTCCCTTGCTTGTTGGAGCTGGTCACGCAGTTGCTCCACATCGTGATAGGCGGTTTCAAGAAGTGGGTCCCTGACAAGCCCTTTTTCTTCCCTGGTGGCGATTTGGCTTTGAATTTCTGCCACTTTTTTCTGAAGTTTGCGCATCACTGTGGCAGTGTCCACTGGGTGAACATAGATACTGATATCAAAAACCTTATCAAGATTGATGACAGGTGAAAACCAGCCCTCTGCAAGGAATCTAGGGTATGAAATAACAAAAAAAGTACGAGTTACTTTTTCGCCAAGGTGGAGATTCTTTGGTGCGATTTGAAGTGCCGATGGCGCGATTACTTCCCGAAGCTGTCGTACTCCCTCTTCGTAAATATCCTCCGGCAAAATTGCGGACATTTTTGGAGACTCTTCTTTTTTTGAAAATAGTGCCATATCAGTTTATCTTAAATCATCCTACTATAGGAGATTCCTGCTCATTCGGGTTAAAAATCTTGTAGAAAAGCTCGACCAGCGCTTCTGTTCCAAGAGTCTCTACTCGTACTCCCGTGCGCATCAGCCCTTGGCTTACAGAAGCAACTCTCTGCTCAAGTTGCGCCCGCGTTTCCTCAAAGGCGGCGAGTTTTTTACTCACATTTTCTTCATCCGTCCCACGCTTGAAAAGTTTTGATAAAAATCCCCCACCTCCCGTGGCTTGAGTGAGAACAGAAGGAGTGTAGGGCACCACCACATAGAATGTTTTTTTCATAATATTAGTGGCATCCGTAAATCCTTTGACGAATTTTATATATTCTCGCGTCTGAACTTTTAAAAGATCGTTTGTTTGCTCTTTTATTCGGTCCTCAAGAGTGGCGAGGTATGGCCGAATGTCTAATCGACGTGATTGGATATAAAATTGGCAGGAAAAATCAAGGCCGTTTAGGAAGTTTTGGTACTGGCTGATGATTGCCCGTTGCTCGTCTTCTGACTTGAGGGCGAAGTTAAGCGAAGAAGAAGCGAGAACAGAAACAAAACTTCCGTTGGTGAGGATAACCACTCCGTCTCGAATCTCCTCGATCGGCATGAAGTCGAGAGTGTTCTTTGATTTTACTTTTGTTTGAGCAATTGAGGGCATTAGTTTAGTGTATCACTTGGTTTTAATATCAAGGGATGTGGAGATGTCGCGGAGCTTATCTTGTGTTGATTTTTGAACAGGAATGTTTACGGGGGACGCAATTTTCGCCTCAATCGGCTTTTCTATTTTTTCTTTTGCCTCCCTCATCTGCCAGGTGTAAAGTTTCGTCCCTTTGTAGTAGTTAAAGGCGGATTCTACTGTGTTGATAAAAGGACGGTCGTTTACTTTGTAGAATGCGAGGGCGCTAGCTACTCCTATTGTCCCGATTACAAAAAAAATAGAGATAAAAGATGGCAGAAAGCGATAGAAGATAAAAGCGAGGGCTCCCCCACCAACAACATAGACGAACTGCTTGAAAGTCAGAGGCCCAAAAATCTTATCTTCGACCTCGATGAATTGTGGTACTTGGTATTGCATGTTTAGATTTTTGACATATTTTTAGTTTGGCATTTCGCGATAAGGGTCAGTCGAATGAGGAATGCTTGATGGTGCTGTTGGGACAAAACGAGTTTTGCTCGCTGGGGGTTGTTCCAGATCTCGAAGTACGGATTCTCTTGTGGGCTCCGTGCTTTCAATTTCCTCGTGCTCGACCAGAGAAGGTTCTTTTTGAGGACTTGTTCCCGCGATTTTTGATAGCTCCGGGGCTTCGATTGTAGAAAGAATCTCTTCTTTTGATGGAGCGCTCTCCGGTGCGGTTGCACTTCCCTCACTTTTCTCGCCATGAAGCGCAAGAATTGCCTCGCGCGCTTTCAAAAAGATAGACTCGTTCACCGCCGAGGCGACTTGTCCTGCAATTTCTCTGCTAATGGCGAGTCTTGTCTCTAGATTTGCCACAAACTCCTTTGGGTGGGTCATTCCAATCAAAACAAATCCGATTTCATCAGCGAGCTCCCCCATCTGATTGATGTTCAAACTAAAGCGCTTGGCGATCTCTTTGATCGAGCCGATTGTCTCGAGCGAAACGGCAATCGAGTGGAGCT
>JBBUBG010000080.1:0-5262 GCA_038058345.1 Patescibacteria group bacterium
GGGGGAGTTTGGTAGTCTTACTTCTTTCGAAAATCTAAAATCTTTCGCGTAGAGTTTAGTACGCCGAAAGAACTTTCAAGATATTTTTTGAAAGATTGGCAAATTCTTCTCTTGATTTCTCTATGTTTTCTTTTGTGCCCTGCTGGTTATCGGCTATTAACGCTGGTTCGAGGTCAAATATCGCAACCCCAATTTCCTGGCATTTCGACGGAATTCTACCGTAATCCTGAATAATCTGTAATGGATTTTTCCAACTTGCCTCTACGAGCCCGTTCCGACAATGTTTTTCCGAAAGATACGTGCGTACTCGTTCCGGAATCTTTTCCATCCATGCACGGTGGTCAACGATCGGTTGCTTTCCATACACATTATAAGAATTGACAATATAACCTATAAAAAGAGGATCTCCCGGAAGTACAAGTTTTGTTTCGGTATTTCCCGCAAGCGCTTTGGCAGAATTGCGCCATTGTATTTTCCATTTCTCATACACGACCCCAAGGTTTTCAATACCTTGAACACTGAAAGCATCCGGCATCATTGGCACAACAAAATAATCGGCACCAAGTAAAATCATCTGGTTCAATAGTCCCAAAGATGGAGAGGTATCAATAATAAAGATATCTATCTGTTCACTTAATCCCTTTTCTCGTAGATACCGATCAATGGCGCTTGTTTGAAAATATCCAATCGGCTGTCCCGAAGCCGCTTGTCCATAAGCAGTTGAGAGCAGACCTTCATACACAGAAAGATTTATATCACCCTTAAGGAGGAGGAGGTTTTTATCGGCCTGAACTGGAAGAAATTTCACCGCAAGGTTTATATCGCTACCGCCCTCAATTACCCCACGCAACACATCATAGATAGTTTTTTCTGTGTCAGAAAAAAGGTGTTTTGCATAATATTCTTCACCCATGGCAAGTCGAGAAAGATTACATTGCGGGTCCAAATCGATAAGAGCCGTTTTGTATCCTTGCTTTGCAAATGAAACAGCACAATTAAAAGCTAGCGTCGTCTTGCCGACCCCGCCTTTGTTATTCACAAAAATAAGCTTTTTTGAGCGAGGAAATTTCATTAATTAGAGTATACGATATTCAAGAAATAAATACACTCCTAATCCCGTTTACCACAAATGCCATCTTTTTTGAAGATGGCATTTGTTTTTTGTTTACTTCTTTCGTAATTTCTTTGGGCGTCTGGTGACGCGGAGGAAGTCGGAGTATTTCTTTGGGTGACGAGTTTTGCGTCCGCCAGTAACTTTACCCCAAAGAGTTTTTGGCCTACGAGTACCGCGACCTTGAACACCTTCACCTCCACCGTATGGATGGTCAACTGGGTTTTGGGCGGTACCTCGAACAGTAGGGCGGATACCCATCCAGCGCGAGCGTCCAGCCTTTCCAATATTTACCAAATTGTGTTCAATATTTGAAACCTGACCAACAGACGCCCATGAATTTCCCGGGATCTTCCGAACTTCACCGGATGGCATTTTTAGAGATGTGTATCCAGAATCGGAAGCAAGCACTTCAGCGAAGTTACCTGCTGACCTGACAAACTTGGCTCCACCGCGTGGCTTGGCTTCGATATTATAAACAAAAGTTCCAATCGTAATATTTTTTAACGGCAAACGATTTCCGGGCTTAATATCAGCAGTTTCAGCAATTAAAAAAGCATCTCCTACTTTCATTCCGTGTGGAAGTAAAACATAACGACGTGAGCCATCTCGATAAAGAGCGAGGCCAATAAAGCCCGAACGAAAAGGATCGTACTCAATTGTTTCGATCTTAGCCGGAATGTTTACTTTGTCATATGAAAAATCGATCTCTCGATAAAGCTTCTTGTGTCCTCCCCCCTTATGCCTAACCGTAATACGACCATCGGAATTACGACCAACGTCACGCTTACCTCCATGAGTTAATGGCTTGTAGGGTTCGGAAGCAGTCAACATAGACCGGTATGGGATTCCCGTCATGTGGCGTCTAGATGGAGTTGTTGGTCGATTTCGTTTTAACATTGTATTTATCTAAAAGAGTTTCTATGCAAACTCGATTTTATCTCCCTTCTTTAAAGTAACGTAGGCTTTTTTGAATCCTGAAGTCTTGCCTCTGTGACCTCTCGTAACTACATTCCTTGCTGGGATTCGAACTACGCGAACGGCAGTAGGCTTTACTTTGTACACTGAAAGCACTTCATTTGCAATATCTGACTTATTGACTGAATCAGAAACTACGAAGGCATAAGTAGGTGCTTCTTTTGTGGAAAGCAGCGCCGTCTTTTCTGTAATATGTGGTCGGATGAGTTTCATAAATTTATGCGCGTTTTGCGAGCTCTGCGAGCGATTCCGTCGGCTTTGAAATTACCAAATATTTATATTTAGCAACATCAATAGGATTCAGATTTCGCACTTCAGACACAATTGTGGACTGAAGATTTCGGAAAGAACGAACTAGTCCCTCTCCATGAGCTGGAGTAGCAATAAGCGCTCTTCGTCCAGACTTGTATGCGATTTTATTAAACCCTTTGAGTTTTGAAAAATTAGAAAGAGCGAGCACTGCATGTTTTGTTTTTGTCTCCGCCCCCGAAAGATCAGAAACAAAAAGGATTTCACCTTCTTTCATCTTGCGAGAGAGAAGTGTATACAAAGCGCGAGTCTTCATGGCGCGATTAACCTTTCGGTCATAATTTCGTTCTGAAAGTGGACCGTGAGTTACACCTCCACCCTTCCAGATCGGAGACCTGCTAGACCCATGACGAGCGCGACCAGTCCCCTTTTGCTTCCACGGCTTCTTTCCTCCTCCTCTTACTTCCCCACGACCCTTAGCGTCTGCTGTGCCAAAGCGTGCTGTTGATTGCATCGAAGTAAGAACTTGATGAACAAGGTCGCCATTCCAGCGAAGTCCGAAAATTGCCTCCGGTACTGTAACAGTCCCGGCCTCTTGCCCCTCAATGTTGTATATTTTGCTTTCCATAACGCTAGCCGTGAATTTCAAGGATACTACCACGGCGACCTGGTATAGCGCCAGAGATGACCATTTCATTTCTGTCCAAAGAGACAGCAAGCACTCTAAGCCCTTTTGTTGTAACCTGATCTCCACCAAGCCTTCCTGCCATACGACGGCCCTTAAAAACGCGCTGATATCCACCAGCACCGATTGAACCAGGAGCACGTTCGGAGTGTTTTTGTCCGTGAGATCTAGGACCTCCATGGAAACCATGTCTCTTAACAACACCGGCAAAGCCTTTACCCTTGCTTGTGCCAACAACTTCAACCATGTCCCCTTCCGTGAATTCAGAGACATTCCACTCTGTTCCTCTTTCGATTTCAGTATCTTTATCCAAACGCTTCTCTCGAAGTGTGCGAATATTCCCAAGCTCTTTTGTATGACCAAGAACAGCCTTCCCAATTCTTTTTGCTTTTCGAATTCCATATCCGACTTGAAGCGCAGAATAGCCATCACGAGCTTTTGTTTTAAAACCCGTAACCTTTACAGGTCCGGCAGAAATAACCGTAGCGGCATAAGCTCGGCCATCTTCTCCGAATAACTGTGTCATATTCTGTTTTGTTCCGAGTAGAAATTTCATGGGATTTTTATAGCATTTTCACTTCAACGTTCACACCAGACGGCAATGTCAGATTTGTGAGAGCCTCGATGATCTTTGGCGAAGGACTAAGTATGTCTACGAGACGCTTATGGATACGCATCTCGAACTGCTCCCTTGCATTTTTGTGAACAAAAGCACCACGGTTTACGGTATATTTTTTTATTTCGGTTGGAAGAGGAGTTGGTCCTTCTGTTGCACCACCATATCTGACGGCAGTAGCAATAATCTGCTTTACTGACCCATCGAGCACTTTGTGCTCATAGGCAGAAACCTTAATCCGGAGCTTCTCGATTGAAGAAGGGGCGATTACGCTTTTTTTGGTTTTAGTTTTTGTACTGGTAGCCACGAAAGTTTATTTATTGATCTTTGTGACGACACCGGCTCCGACAGTCTTTCCTCCCTCGCGGATTGCGAAGCGCTGTTGTTCCTCAAGAGCGACTGGCGCAACGAGTTTAACAGAGAATTTAACAGTATCGCCTGGCATTACCATCTTTACTGACTCTGGAAGAGTTACATCTCCAGTAACATCTGTTGTTCGAATATAGAACTGTGGTTTATATCCAGAGAAGAAAGGTGTGTGACGACCTCCCTCTTCCTTCTTAAGGATGTAAACTTCTGCCTCAAAGTCAGTGTGTGGATTAACGCTTCCTGGCTTGCAGAGCACTTGTCCGCGCTCAACATCTTCTTTCTTTAAGCCTCGGAGCAAAACTCCGGCATTGTCTCCAGCAAGACCCTGATCCAAAGACTTATTGAACATTTCAATTCCAGTAACAGTACTCTTTTGAGTATCCTTGATACCAACAATTTCGATGTTGTCTCCAACTTTCAAAGTTCCGCGCTCAATACGTCCAGTTACAACAGTACCGCGTCCTTCAATAGAGAACACATCCTCAACTGGCATAAGAAATGGCTTTTCAACTTCGCGAACAGGAACTGGAATGTATTCATCAAGAGCTTTAGCAAGCTCCAAAATTGGCTTCGCCCATTCATCAGTTGCGGCTTTAGTCTCAAGGGCCTTAGTGGCTGAACCACGAATTATCGGCGCATTGGCTCCGTCATACTGGTATTTCGTTAAGAGATCCCGTACTTCTTCTTCAACAAGGTCAATGAGCTCTTTATCATCCACCATATCTACTTTGTTCAAAAACACGAGTACTTGAGGTACACCGATCTGGCGAGCAAGAAGAATATGCTCACGTGTCTGTGGCATAACACCATCAGTTGCGGCAACAACAAGAATAGCACCGTCCATTTGAGCGGCACCTGTAATCATGTTCTTGATGTAGTCAGCGTGACCAGGAGCATCAATGTGCGCGTAGTGACGATTAGCTGTTGAATATTCGTTATGTGAAAGTGCAATCGTGATCCCACGAGCGCGCTCTTCTGGGGCGTTGTCAATTTCGTTAATTCCACGAAGTTTAACATCGTTTCCAGCAAGGCTTAATACGTGTAAAATCGCCGCTGTAAGCGAAGTCTTGCCATGGTCAACGTGGCCAATTGTTCCGACGTTTACGTGTGGCTTGGACCTGTCAAATGTTCCTGCCATATAATTCTTTTAATTAACCAATGAATAAAGAATGCACGGGATTTGTGCGTGATGACAATAGTATCTAATTGTGGGGATTTTTGCAAGCTTCGCCACGACGTAGCCCCCAGCGAAGT
>JBBUBG010000081.1:0-1151 GCA_038058345.1 Patescibacteria group bacterium
TGTTGAAATTGAAACCGACAGTGATCTTTCCGTTGATGAGATTGTCCGAATTTTAGGAGTAAAGGCAATTTCTAGGTGCTAATCTAGCTCTTGTTAAGCAGTTCAGAAATGACTTTGTATCTTCTGTCTTTGCGCAGTCCGTGATGTGCAGCCACTTTCTTTTTGACCGAGGCGAAGTACCCATCAATGGTGTTGGTTGTATTCGGGATATCAAGCTCCGGATATTTTTGGTACGTGAAAAGGTAAGGTAAATTTGTTTCCAAACTCTTGTACGCGCTTCTCACTTTCCTGTGAGTGTAGTACCAGTGCTTGGTGCCAAGCACATATGTTTTTTCGTTAATGAAATCTTTCCACCGTTCATACCAGTCGTTCAAAAGTTTCGTAAATTCTTCCTCACTGTTTCGAGGAAGCTTCAGTGTGATCGTGCGGAGCTCTTGACCAGCCAGAGTTTCCGGTCTTCTCGTTAGATACTTGGTCACATTTTTCATCTGATGGAAGTGGCAAATCTGGACTGGAATATCTTTAAAAACCGTTGCGAGGCCTCGCCTGCCGTCCACTACAGCTGCTATGAATACCCAGCCTCTCGCCTCAAGTATTTTACGTCCGTAATGATAGTGGGCGACTTTTTCCCCCGGTACCTCGTTCCACCAGATATTCCTTTTGAGGTTCCATGATCGGAAAACGCATACCCCGTATGACCTGCCCCAAAAGGTCGTGTCGGGCACGATGATGGTGGCTTGCGGGGTAATGTCTTTCGGCGTGGACGCCTCACATTCATCCAGTTTGTTCCGCACCCACCACGGAGTGTGTCCGATTTTCTCTCCGAGTTCTGTGAGAGTCTGTTTGCCGTGGGTATACTCACTCCATAGTTTCTGTTTCAAAATTTTCTCCCTCTTTTGGTACTGAAAGCGATATCCGCAGGACCGGCACTCGTATCTTTGTCTACCACTCTGCTTTCCGTCTTTCTTAACTCTCCGAAGGCCGCATTGAATGCATTTACGGCTGTTTTTTTAAATTCATATGAAAGATATGCTGATACAGCTTTTGCTATGGCCGTATGTTAGCATTTTTGGCACCTAGAAATTGCCTTTAGCCCGAAAAGAGTGCTTATCTTTCAGTGGAACTACTGACGCTCCTTGCAAATAAATCAT
>JBBUBG010000082.1:0-6057 GCA_038058345.1 Patescibacteria group bacterium
AGACAAGGTTGATAGGTGACTACACAGGACTACCCTGTGTGCTGGGTGGGATTTAGATTTTCTTGATAGTGAAGCCGGAGGCGGTATCATTGATGAGGTAGCCTTTATCTGTGCATAGTGCGCGGAGGATGTCGGCCTCTTCAAAGTTTTTTCCAGCGCGTGCGATTTCGCGTTTTTTTGCAGTCAAGATTATTTCTTCGGGAATCTCATCTTCGAGAAAAAGGGGAATTCCAAAAATAATTTCAAATAGCGAGAGTAATTTAATGGCTCCAGCCAAATTAAAATTTTTACCTGCGTCAAGCAATTGATTTCCTTCTCGAGCAAGATCAAAAATGATCGCAATTGCTTTTGGTGTATTAAGATCATCTGCCAGGGCTTTAAGAAAATCATCAATAATAGGCGAGGGTGGATTTTCGAAAATGTTTTCTGGAAGATCTTTTATTCGCTTTGCAAAGGAACGCAATCGCTTTATCGATTTTTTTGCTTGTTCAAGTAAGGAGGGATCATATTCAATGGGGGAGCGATAGTGGTGAGATAAAATAAAATAACGAAAAGTTGGAGAGTCGTATTGCAGGAGAAGTTCTCGGACTAGAATTATATTTCCGAGTGACTTCGACATCTTTTCGTCTTTGAGATTGAGAAAACCTGAATGAACCCAGTGTTTTACATAAGGTGATTTCCCGGAAATTGCTTCGGCTTGGGCAATTTCACATTCGTGATGTGGAAAGATAAGATCAATCGCACCGCCGTGTAGATCGTACTGTTCTCCAAGATAATTTTCTGCGATGGCCGTGTCTTCGATGTGCCAGCCTGGTCTACCTGACCCCCAGGGTGATTCCCATGATGGCTCACCCTCTTTTGCCTTTTTCCAGAGAACAAAATCAAGAGAAGATCGCTTTTCTGGATTTTCTTCTGTTCGTTCCGCCTTCTTTAATGCTTCCAAATTTTGGCCGGAGAGTTCTCCGTAGCTAGGGAATTTTGCAACTTCAAAATAAACTCCGTCAGCGATCTCGTATCCAAAACCTTTTTCTACTAGCTTTTCAATTTGCGAAATAATTTCATCAATGGATCGGCTAGCTTTTACATATTTAGTGACAGAATTTATTCCAAGAGCTTCGGTATCTTCTTTATATGCAGAAAGATATTTGTTCGCGAGTATTTCAAATGTGATGTGCTCTTCTTTTGCCCGAGCAAGGATCTTGTCGTCAATATCAGTTATATTTTGAATATAATTTAGATCGTAACCAAGCTCGCGCAAAAACTGCGCAAAAAAATCAAAGAAGACATAGGTTCTTGCGTTGCCGATGTGAATATAGTTATAAACAGTCGGCCCACAGACAAAAAGCGAAAGCTTCTCCTTGTCTGGAAGTGCCTCGATTTTTTTTGTAAGAGTATTGTAGAGTTTGGGGATTAATTTTAGAGCCATTTCATGTGCCTAAAAAAAGTAAACATGATTGCCGTCAATCCTACCATAATTACGATTACTATCCAGAAGTCAAAATCACTACCTGCGATTGGAGTATTTTTTACATTCATTCCAAAAAGATTCGACACGAGGGATAGTGGAAAAGTAACGAATGCCATGATCGTCAGATATTTCATGGTCTCGTTGTTTTTTAAGGTGAGCAGGGAGTCGTTGGTTGCTCGAAGGTCATTTGTAAGTGCCCTGGAGGATTCTATATTCGATGCGACCTTGCGATATTGATTTTCCAGTTTTTTTATATAGGGCTTTACTTTATCTGGGAGAAGATCTTCGTCCATATGTTCAAGCCCATCGATTACGTCCTCCTGATTATAAATTGCTCGTGATAAATCTAGCAAATCACGATGAATTTTAGAAAGTACAATAACCATCTCGCGCTCCTTACCCGCAAAAATTTGTGATTCGGCATTTGAAATTCGCAAGGAGATCTCCTCAAGAACATTGTGGAGAGAGGCGTAAAATTCTCGGGTTATCGCATAAAAAAGCATTGTCGGGGTTGGTGCCCCTACTCCATTTGGAGTTAGCTGAAGGGCATCGATGTTTTTCTTAATTTTTGAAAGAAGGGGAATTGGCTCGTAGTGTGTTGTTAATAAAAAATCTTTACCAATTACAAAATCAATTTCGTCAGACGGTTTTTTAGAATGCTTCCCATCCCTTTTTGACATAAATGGAAAATGGAGAACCAAATAAGTTGCTCCTTTATATTGCTCGGCTTTGGAGCGACGCGATGGAATAGAAAGCTCTTCTGTAACCAATGAATGAATATCGTATTCAGCAGTAGCCTTTAAAATTTCACTCTTTGTAGGAGACTCAATGTCAATCCATTTAAAGTTTGGAAATTCGTGGACAGATTTCATTTCTTTAAGTATAAAAGCAGATGGCTTTGACCACAAGGGAAAGCTCTGTAATAATAGTCGAATGATTAAATCTTTACGTTCTAGATTTGGACCAACAGTCGCTGCGCTGATTTTGATTATTGTGGTTTTTGGTGCTGGTATTTTCTATGGATATCGCAATGCTCCATCGATCGATTTAGTCTATGGAGTAAAAAATAAAGAGGCTGGATTGCCTGGGGACGTTGACTTTACTCTTTTTTGGGACGCATGGAGGATCATTAATGATAAATATGCGCCTGGGAATAACGGGACTACGTCAGAAAAAATTGCCACGAACGAGGATAAGGTTTACGGGGCAATCAATGGCCTCGCGAAATCTCTCGGAGACCCTTATTCCGTTTTCATGAATCCTGAACAGACAAAAACTTTTGCGTCAGACATAAATGGAAATTTTGAGGGAGTGGGTATGGAGATTGGAATTCGGGATGGAGTACTGACCGTCATCGCCCCACTAAAGGGGACTCCCGCAGAACGGGCTGGAATTATTTCTGGAGATCGAGTCCTGTCGATTGATGGAGCAAGCGCCTCGGAACTTTCTGTTGATGAGGCAGTTCGGAAAATTCGAGGGCCTAAGGGCACAGTTGTTACGTTGCTCGTTGCTCCTGCAAAGGAGGGTGAGGCTTATGACGTTAAAATAACTCGCGATGTTATTACGATCCCAACTCTTGAAGCAGAGATGAAATCCTCCAAATCGAAAAAATTAATCGGGAAGAGTGGGACAACTACTCAAGAAGAATCTCCGATAGATGTATATTTAATCAAGTTATATAATTTCGGCTCACAGTCGCCCTATCAATTCAGGGATGCCCTCCGCAAATTTATAGATTCTGGAAAGGATAAATTAGTGATTGACCTTCGTGGAAATCCTGGTGGATACCTAGAAGCCGCAGTTGATATTGCAAGTTGGTTCCTTCCAATAAATACGCCAGTTGTGACTGAAAAGTTCTCTAATGGAAAAGAGGATGTTGTTCACAAAAGTCTTGGCTATAACGTATTTAATGGTAATTTGAAACTTGCCATTCTAGTCGACGGTGGAAGCGCATCTGCTTCTGAAATTCTTGCTGGTGCATTAAGCGAAAGTGGTAAGGCGAAACTTGTTGGCGAAAAAACATTTGGAAAAGGTTCTGTTCAAGAGCTCGTTCCACTCGGTGGAGATAGTTCATTTAAGATAACCGTCGCTAGGTGGTATACACCAAAAGGCCACTCAATTTCTCTTAAAGGAATAATTCCTGACTATGTTGTTGAACGAACGAGGGCGGATTTCGAAAAAGAGCTCGACCCACAATTCGATAAGGCAGTCGAGGTTCTTAGTAGCATAAAATAATAAAATGAAAGTGATATTTCTGGTTGACCTTCCCGGCGTAGGTGTTCGAAATCAAATCAAGGAAGTAAATGATGGCTATGCTCGCAATTTTTTGATACCTAACGGGAAGGCGCTTTTTGCGACAGCTGGAGTTTTAGCCACAGCAAAAAATAAGGAAAAAAATGAATTACAATTAGCAGAAAAAGCAAAAGGTGAGGCCAGTGCAATTCTGGAAAAGATAAATGGGAATAGTGTAAAAATTGAGCGAAAAGCAAACTCTGAAGGGCATCTTTATTCGACCCTAAAAGTTTCAGAAATTGTTAAAGCAATCAGTTCGACGTTTTCTTTTTTGATAGATGAGTCGTGGATTAAAGTGGGTGAGCCGATCAAAAGCGCAGGGGTGCACGAGGTAAAAATTAAAACCCCCTATGCGGGGGTTCCAATTGCAAATTTGTCTGTAGTGATCGTCCCGGGAATTGCTTAGAGGGCCTAAAGATGAATTCTTTTAGGCGATAGCCACGACGTGGGCCATTTTCTTTCGTACCACCTTGCCGTCGAATCTAGTGTGTCGCTTGTTGGTGTAAGCAACAACTCCGATCTTAGTCGCAAAAATTGTATGATCCTTACCCATGTCTGTTCCTCTCCCTGACATGATTCTTGTTCCCCTTTGGCGTACAATGATATTGCCCACTTTGGCCTTTTCTCCAGCATAAAGCTTGGTGCCAAGATATTGTGGATTTGAGTCTCGTAGGTTTCTAGCTGTACCTCCAGCTTTTCGATGTGCCATATTAAATGTTTACTACCTAATTGATGAAAGAAAGATTATCACGCTTTTGGATAGAGCGCAAGGACGATCTGCTCGACGGCTCCATCCTTGTTTTTGCGCTACTTTTTGGTTATTTGGGTGGGTATTTTCAGGGTAGGGGAGTTTTGCCGGCTCATCCGATAATAATAAGTACCGCATTCCCTTCCTCTGCTCAAAACAGCGCGACACTTATTAAGGCTGTAAATCCTGCTAGCCCCAAGGCGGGCGATCTCACGATTGTTGCCTCGAAAGCTGGAAAAAAATATCACTATGCTTCTTGCCCGGGAGGGAAAGCGATCAGTGCTAAAAATAAAATCACTTTTGCCGGAGTCGCCGCCGCTCGCTCTGCCGGCTACACCCACGCCGCCAATTGCCCCGGGCTTGAATAAAACAAAGGCGTAAACTGGCCGAGGGTTCCCCTCGGCCAAGTAGGATTGCTTATTCTGTATAGCGTCTAGAAGAAGATCAGGGATTCAATCCCCGATATCAACTGGGCACTCACCTACGAGAAACTCGGGATGATCGCGATGTTCGAGGCGTTTTGTGTCACGAGCCCCAAGGAGCTCGTGAACGACCTCGTAAACTGGCGAGTGCCTGTCCTTGCGGGGGCCACCTCAAACCTCGTGATCAAGAGATTCCGTGCCCTGGGTGTTCCTGTCGAGTGTTCCAGCGAGGATTTTGACAAGGTGGCCATGAAAAATAGTCGTGACCCCAAGTCTGGGTCCTATGTAGTTTCATTTCGTCGGGCACGCGAGGCTCCGAAGGCCTATCGAAATTTTTCGGGCAACCAGCTTGCCGATCAGAAGATCGACTCAATCACACTGCTCGAGCGACTCCTGCTAGGGTTTGGCTTCTTCTTCACCATGGGGAAGCATTTGGACACTAAGTCGTGGACACTGTGCGCGGGCTCACGCTATCGTGGCGGGAGCGTCCCGTGCGTCCGCTGGCGCATCGATTACCGCAAGGTGTGCGTGCGCTGGGGCGGCCGGGACGATGCCAGTTCCGATCTGGGTACCCGCGGAGTAGTCTCTTTATAATCCTTGTTACTTTTCCGCGTACTTGCGGACTTGTAACCTTAACCGCCATCTGGCTTCTCCAGATGGCGGTTCACTTTTTTTCAAGCACACAGGACTACCCTGTGTATTTATGTAAATTTCTGATTATCTGATAGCATTAAAATATAAATATGGAAATTTTAGCGGTAAAAGATTTGGATATAAATGTTGGGGGAAGGAAGGTTCTCTCAAGCCTCAATTTTAATATAGAGGAAAAAGACCTCGTCGCAATTATTGGTGCGAATGGAGTGGGTAAGACACTGCTTGTTCGGACTCTTATGGGATTGCATCATGATTACACGGGTCAAATTCATTGGGATAAAGATATTAAAATAGGGTATGTTCCTCAGAAATTTTCGATTGATAAGAAATTGCCGTTGACTGTTTGTGAGTTTATTCGCCTTAAGAAGGGAGTGGGGGAGCATCGAGTGCATCATCTCCTTCGAGATGTAGGGTTGCCAGAAAATTTAGCAGATGTTCCGCTTTCAAATCTTTCAGGTGGGGAGTTTCAAAGA
>JBBUBG010000083.1:0-1230 GCA_038058345.1 Patescibacteria group bacterium
GTGAGGAAATCGTGAAAGAGGATCAAGTAGAGTCAAAAAGCCCAAAGGGTTTAATTATGGAAATCCGGGCGGGCGCTGGCGGAGATGAAGCGTCATCATTCGCGGCGAGACTCGCAGAAATGTATCAAAGATATTCAGCAAATCACGGCTATGAGGTTTTGATTGCAGATGAATCGAAAAATGAGCTTGGCGGGTATAAGGAAGTTGTATTAGAAATTAACGGCAAAGGGGCATACGGGGCGCTCAAGCATGAGATGGGCGTGCACAGAGTTCAGCGCGTTCCTGTGACAGAAAAATCAGGGAGGATTCACACCTCCACTGCCTCTGTCGCAGTGCTTCCAATCGTGCCAGTTGAATCGATTGAGATAGATATGAAAGATATCGAGATGGGCTTTTCTAGGTCTGGCGGTGCCGGCGGGCAAAATGTTAATAAGGTTGAGACGGCAGTGCGCATTGTTCATAAGCCATCTGGGATAGTGGTACGTTCGCAATCACAACGAAGTCAGGCACGAAACAAAGATCGTGCGTTTGAAATTTTGGCGGCAAAATTAGCGGACCTAAAAATTCAAGGCGACCAGGCTGCGGCGAGTGAGATTCGGGCAAAACAGATTGGTACAGGTGATCGTTCGGAAAAAATTAGGACTTATAACTATCTTCAAGATCGAATCACAGATCATCGAATAAAAGAATCGTGGCACAATATTGAAAAAATATTAGCAGGCGAAATCGACCCTATTATCGAAGCGCTTTCGAACGCAGAAAAGGGAGACTAAATCAAAGGTAAATCAAAGGTTACCTTAGGTAAAGGTAACCTTAAACTAAGGTAACCTTTGAATTTCGGGTTTATCCACTATTTTATGATACGGGAGGGGTTCGTTATTGTATAATTTAGGCGTGACCCACTCAATCAAGCGTGTTTTACTTTTTGTTGCGATTTTTCTTCTTTCGGCAAACGTAGCCTCTCGTCTGCTTACTCCTGGCCCATTCGATGCCCCAACTCCGCTCGCAAATGCAGCCGATCAGACAGAACTGCACGGCTGGATTTGGTCTGACAATGTCGGTTGGTTCAGTTTGAACTCCGCTGATTGTGATAAAAATAAAAATGGGAAGCAGGATACGGACGATATCACTTACGGATGTGGAGGGCAGGATGCTCAAAATAGGGAGACAAAACCTCTAGGAAATTATCGTGTAGTTTTTGACAATACGGCAAAAGCTTTTTCAGGCTAT
>JBBUBG010000084.1:0-10221 GCA_038058345.1 Patescibacteria group bacterium
GACGAAAGAAACAACTCCTCCGGAAGTTGGCGCTCTGGATCACCGCCGAGTGCCAACCGCGCCCTCTTGCCACCACTGGCTGAAGTGTCAGACGGCCCTCCAAAAATAGAGGCACGGCCTTCCCCGACATCCAGCCGGCTTCTGTTGCCGAATGTTGCACGCACGTGAATGACTACTGTGCGCCGAAATTCAGACACGCCATGCAACGACACCGCCTCCTTGAGGCTTGATCGCAAGGGCGTGTGTGGTCCCGAAAAAAACCCGCCAAACATAAAGACAAGCACGCATAAAAAAAGAACGTTCATAGCACCCTCCTGTTATTAAAACTCCCGGTTTCGGAAGTTTTATTCGTTTCGGTCCAATGGAACGATATAACACAATTGACTAGATGTCAATGCCCACAGCTCTCATCCACTACTCCCCTTTACACTTCTCGCACATTGAGCGGACGTTTTCTGGGACGAAGGAGCAGGATGGGGCCATTTTGAAACCAGCACAGGCCTGCTCATCTGGTTCAAATCCTGCAGGAGGAGCCCCGTCTGACGAACCAGCGCCCACTGGAATACCCCGCGGAATACCGCTAGTTGGCACTCCTTCCGGAATGATCGCACCTTCAGGAATTCCTTTTGGTTTAAAGTTTTTCATGCATTCAGCAATGTCCTCCTGCACGTCTTCCGGCCCTTTTATCTCTCCACTCTTGCCTCGCGCCTCTATATCACCAAGTCTAGCCTCAATACAATCTCGGATTTCTGCGGGAGCTTGGTCTAACTTCTCATTCATCATTTTTTTCATTACAGCACCGATATTAGCAGTGCATCCCTGCATAGCAGCTCCCGTTTCAGGGCCAAGCTCAACTTCATCCCCTGCTTCGATCTTGCTTATAGTATCTTTACCCAACTTATCTTCAATACAGGTGCGGATTTCTGGTGGCATCTGCTTAAGCCCTTCACGCATTTTCTTAAGACCTTCCGTGCGCATCTTTCCAAAACAATTTTTGATTTTGTCACCAGCATCTGGCGAAGGCGGTGCATCCCCATTCAGCATTCCCTCGAGACCATCCGCACCGAGTGCGCCTTCTACGCATTTCTTCGTTTCCGGAGACGCCTGCTCCATCGCACCCTTCAGCTTTTCCACCATCTGTGGAAGAAATTTACTGAAACATCCCTTGATGAGTGCGCCAATAGCTGGCCCTGGCATGAAGCTACCAGACTCAACACTAGACACAATCGACGGGTCAACCTGATTTTTTAGACATTCAAATACTTCCGGTGGAGCCTGTTTCAATCCAGACCGAAGCTGACTCATGCCGTCTTTAATTTCCTTCAGCTTTTCAGGCGGGATTAAATCATGTTCCTTCGCAAACTCAAAACACGCATTCTGGTTTTTTGCATCATTACAATATGTGTCGCACGACGCTTTTGAAGTGCACCCTCCTGGCCCTTTCCCACCAGTCTTTCGTACAAGCTCCGCCTCTTCCTTTGAAATAAAACCGGCCTTCTCGCCGAATGAAACACACTCAAGGACATTGCTACCTATCGCACAATATTTTTCACACTGCTCCTTTGTTGTACATTTTCCTGGAGACTCTCCCTTCTCAATAAGTGGTAGAACTTTTCGTGCGATGTCGGCTTCTTCTTTGCTTACAAACCCCGCCTTCTCGGCAAAACCCAGACACTCGCCCACGTTCCCCGCAACAGCACAATACGAATTACACGATTTCTGATCGGTACATCCACCTGGCAATTTCGCACCCGCCTTGAGTGCCTGCGCGACCTGCCTCCCTTGTTTCAAGGCCTCCGCGTCAATAAAATTATGTTTCTCTGCAAACGAAAGGCACTCATCAATATTTGAAATATTCGAACAGTATGTGGTGCACGACACCTTGTCTTTACACGCGCCTGGACCCTCGCCCTTCAATACATCCGCAAACTCTTTTGCCTTTTCCGCATCTTCTTCAGAAATTAAACCTGTCTTCTGTCCGAAATCTGCACAGCTTGAATAATTTTCTTGTCTTTCACAATACGCCTTACATTCTTTGTCGCTACCACAATTTCCTAAAGCAGGAATAGGATAGATGCTCGCAACTTTTATAACAATCGGCTTACCCGCAGATTTGCCAGTATTCACAATACGAAGCTTCATTGTCGGCGCACTGCCTACGAGAGAAGCTATGTTCCATTTATATATGTAAGCCTGACCCAGATCACTCATCACCTGATATCTATCACCAGCTGTTGAATTATTTGCCGAAACATTCTGGCCGTAAAAGAGCATCCAAGCCTTGCCTGATTGATATGGAAAAGTTCTGCCATCTTTGTATGTGAAGCTTGCACCCTTGTTTACTAGAGCTGACGTTACGACCTTATCGTTAACGTAAACTTCTAGAGCGTAGTTTGCGCCGGCAGGGTAGGCATAATCAATGCGCCCCACAAGACTAAGCACGCTCGTGGCTGGCACTGTCTCTGACCATGAGTCGTTTGCGGCGACCGTGATCTCGTCGGGGATCAGAACAGCTCGCGCTGTTCCAAAAAAACCAAACATAAGCAAGAGCAACGACACAACACTACCTATCCGCAAAAATTTTTTGAAGTTCATATTTGTAATCATATTTTTATTTTCCAAAAGGATTAACGTAGCCGCTCGCGTATGGATTTGTTTTAGTCTCCGCAAATGGATTTGTATTTGGGATTTGACCAGCAACACTGGATCCAATATCAACTTTATTGTATAAATCGGCTCCCAATGCGTTTGCCTCCGGCGAGGCAACGTCGGATGTTCCAAGAGGAGAGCCTGTCCCAAATTTCAAATTTCCAGAAGAAGCAAAATACCATATTGCAATGGCAACGATCACTAATACAACAATACCAATTGTGTAATTTTTCATGCAGATATTATACACCCAGATCAAAAAATATCAAAAAATATATTACAACACACCAAAAATACAAAGGACTGTCCTTTGTATTTCAACAGCTCGTACTTTGTTGTGTTGTGCTAAACTAAAAAGGTGAAATATCGTCTTTTGATATATTTGATAGTAATCATTGTGCTCGCTTTCGTGTTCGGATTTTCTACAATGCGAGTTCTCAACCAAATCGAAGATTCGCACATGGCGACAGTTAAACTGCATCTAATTACCGCGATCGAATTTATAGAAAATGGTACCAATTCGTTTTTTAGAGAAAAAGCAATCCGAGTTAGTGACTGGTCAAGCGATGGAAATATTCGCGAAACCGCAGATAGAATCAGCAGAGGCAAAGCTGACCTAAAAGAAAGTCTTGGAGATTACATACTAACCAAAAAAATTCCGCTTGATCCATATGTTTTAGCGGCAGAAGTTGTCGACGAGCAAGGTAAAATACTCGCCTCAACTATCACGCAAGAAGACAACGAGAGTGACCATCTGAATTCGTTCGACAAAGAAACCGTTTTCAAATTAAAATTTGGAGAAAACGCCTTCTCCATGCCGATCCTAGAAGGTCATCACGGTGTTGCGCAGCAGCTTATGGCACACTTTGTATCGCCACTCTTCTCTTTAGCTGACTCCTCCAAGAGAATTGGGTTTCTTGTTATCCATGTTCGCCTAGATTCCTTTTTTGATAACATCAGAGGCGAAAACATCAAGACAACGTTCGGAAATCCAAAACTGTATTTATTCGACCACACAGGAAAAATTTATTTACCAAAGGAAGATTCCTCTCTCGCAAAAAATGAGATTGATTCTATCCTTAAAGAGTGTGCAGCTGACCAAAAAAATGAAAATGGGATTATCAAGGAGACAACACTTCCAAATGGTAAAAAAACGATTGGAGCCCTAGTGTGCACAACTCACGGATGGTGGATTTCATACCTTGCTGTAGATCAAGCTAAAATAATGTCGCAGATAATGCAAGGTAGAGACGAAGTAGCCCTAACGCTAGGGCTATTTCTTCTTCTCACTATGTTTATCTATGCCTTTATCGAATTTAATACTTCAAAAAAGATCAAAGTAATCGTTCAAGTTCTCCGTGATGTCGCCGGAGGAAATCTGAAAAGTAGGGTTACGGTGCGAAGCAGTTTCTTCTCTGAAATTATCCAGAGTATAAACGCTACAATTGATGCGCTCGAAAAAACACTAAGCGAAGAACATGAACTAGAAAAGCAGGTCGCTTCACTTGGACGAGTTAAAAACGAATTTATCTCAATTGCCGCTCATCAAATTCGTACACCGCTTACGTCAATTATGTTCTCTTCAGATGAGCTAGATAAAAACTCGAAATCGCTACCAGAAAACGAACGAGGACTTATTCAAATGATTAAAACAAGCGTTGGGAAACTTAACGATTTCATAAACTTTCTTCTTGCGGCAACTAGGCACGAAAACGGCGCAACGAGGTTTAACCTTACCTCTTTTGCCCTAAATGAGCTCACGGAGGAGCTCATGGAGACTCTTGATGCGGATATTCTAAAAAAGGAGCTCGGTGTCACAGTGAAATTAACTCCCGATCCACTTCCGAATATATATACCGACCGCGAAGCAGTAAAGCAGGTTATCCAAAATCTTCTTACGAACGCAATTCGCTATTCAAAGCGCGCGGGCAAAATCCTAATAGATATAAAATTAAAGGATAAACAGATTGAATTCGCGGTACAGGATAACGGTATCGGAATCCCAGCATCTGTAAAGGATCAAATCTTCATTAAATTTTTTAGAGCGGAAAACGCTAAAGAACAATCTCGAGACGGTATTGGTTTGGGCCTTTCTTTTTCGAAGTCTCTTGCTGAAAGTTGGGGCGGTAAAATATGGTTTGAGTCAAAAGAAGGCAACGGTAGTACCTTTTATGTAACTATTCCAGTCGTAGGAACACCTGAAGCGAAAAATTCCATAATCGGATAGCAAGCCTCACCCAACAAATAAAATATTACAACACACCTAAAATACGAAGGACTACCCTTCGTATTCCTTCGTGTTCTTGTATTTTATTGCATGTATCGCGTTCGGTTTGAAAGGTGCTGATCGTAATTGATTGCGTAGTGAGTTTTACCCTGACGATCTGCTAGATAAAACCAATATTTTGAACTCTTGGGAGTAGCAGCTGCCAGAATTGCCTGTGTTGACGGATTTCCGATTGGCCCAACGGGTAGTCCCTTGCGAACATATGTATTATATGGAGAATCCTCCAAAATCTCTTTCTTCGTAAGTTGTCGGCTTCCCTTATTTAGAATATAAACAAACGGTGCGTCCACTTGCATAAGAACGCCATTTTCAATTCTTTTCCAAAGTATTCCTGCAATCATTTGCCGAGTGGTCATGTCTCTTGCTTCACGCTCAATGATTGATGCCATAATAACAATATCTTTTTCTGATTTTCCGGAGGCTTTTATTACATCTTGGACAGTTGCAATTTGACCATCGAAATTTTTGCGCATCGCCCTAATAACATCCGCCTCGCTAATATGTTGGTCAAAATAATATGTATCGGGATATAAATAACCCTCGTGCCCGGTTGCAAGAGTTACGAATTTTTCCTTATCAAAATCAGAAAGCTTTGCATCTAAAAGATCAGAAATCTCGCGATTATGTAGCCCTTCCGGAATAGTTACCCTTATAAATTTTTTTCCAAAAAAAGAATCCGTCATCTTGGCGATAACTGAAAAAAGAGACTGGGGAGAATCAAAGACGTATTCACCGGCAATGACTCCTGCGCGAGGAGAAACGAGCTCTACAATAAGACGGAACAATAGCTCTGATCTTACCACAGATTTTTCGGAGAGAATACGCGAAGCAGAGCTAATCGATTCGCCACTCTTAATTTCGATCGGTTCTCCTACGGGAAAATTATTTGGCGGAAAAAGCAATACCAAAAACGCCAAAAAAATAAAGGCAAAAAATCCAAATGCAACCCTGAATTTTCTTTCTCTTAAGATGTCTAATAACTTTGGGTAGTTCATACAGGAAGATTCCCGGGAGCTTCGCTACGCTTTGACTCAATTCTATTAAGCGTAGGCGTTGAAGCAACCTGCCCTGGCAAATGATACATCGTAGCGATCTCCTCTGCCGTCAAAATCATTGGATGACGATCAAATGGTGGATAGAAAAAAGCGCGTTTAACAAAAGCGGCGAACAGTTCACGCTTCTTCTTTGCAACCTTTATTCCAAATGGGTCTTGCCATGGAAAATCAGTACCCGTGTATTGCGTAATTTTGAAACCATTATAATAATCGCCGGCACTAAACGGACGCAAAAATCCGATTACTCCTGCGATACGAGAACCGTTAAATTTATCACCCTTCCCCATGTAAATTGATCGCATTCCAGTGTAAAAACTTATCTTACTTAAGTTTCTTTCAACTGACTCAAGAAGGGCTCTTTCTCCTGGCGTTGCAGTACCCTCCGCAAGTGAAATTAATTTACGATCTTCAGGCCCAAGGTTTTTGTAAAGTTTTCTCTTTGACAAATCTTCAATCAGAGATTTTGCTTGCGCCGCAAAATCGGGGTTCTTCTTAACATACCACGGAACAGAGTATCCTCCGGCGGCAGTAATCACCACCTGAAACCAAAATTTTTCTCCCGGACCAAGGGCACTCATAAATTCAAGAAGTCCAGTTAGAGGATCTGTTTTAAACTCCTCTTTTGTCCCCTCCTTATCCATTCCAATATCCACATATGTACGAATTGGATATGCATCTACATTGTCCCCTTTTTTTGTAAACTTATATTCGGTCGCCCATATCTCCCAGTCTGAACCCTTGGATCCAAACGGAACACTCTTTGTATAATCATCCACCTCCTCGAGTTGGATTAAGGGATATTGTGCATACATCGATGATTCAACGAGATTCTTCACTCCTTTTCGACAATTTATAAAAAAACGGATTTTCCCCCCATCCGAAATTATTTCGAGAGACGCTGACGCCCGCAATTTGCCCTCGAAATAATGAGCGTACCAATCCGTTGGAGAACTTTGATGAAAGACATTAAGTGCATACTCCATGGCGCGTGGCGTTTTAGTTATTTCTGGTGGTAACTTAATTTCAAGTAGTACATTTCCGTTTTTTGGATCTGCAAGAAATTTATCCTGCCTAAAACGCACAAAAGTCCGCCAGGCAATAATGCCAGCGAATATTGGCAAATAAATTGACGCAGTCAGAATAGCGGCTCCCACTGCATCAAATAAACCCCCAATAAAAAACTCTAGTACAGCCTCAAGGCTCATATGACGATATACCGTCCCTCATCGTCTCGCTTAAACTGTTTTGAATTCTGTAAATTAACGCCAATCGTATTCTCCTTTACATAACGTTCTTTTAACACCTTGGAAACGATTTCGCTTTTTGTAAGTGGCCCGCCTTTGCGTAAAATTTCAGCGATGATATCGCGAACGGTTCCTTTAGTATACCCCCATGTCGTCAAAGCATAAAGTCCACGACCCACAAGTACAAATCGTTCGTCTTTAATTAGCTCATTATGGCAAGTTGCAACATGAGCATCTCGGCCAAAAGATTTTTTAATTGCTTTTGCAACCTCACGAAAATGCATAGGTGAACCACTCTCACGGAGAACTAAATATGCAAGATCTCGCATGCCTCTAATTTTAATATTTGGTGAATGGGCAACTCCCCAGCCTCCTAGCGGATTAACTCCGATCTGTTTTGAAATCGAAAGGTAACGAGAAATATTCTCGGGATTAATATTTGAACCGAGGGTCTCTTTCACGTGTGCAACATACGAATTCAAAAGCTCTTTTTCGCCAATAACGTCATCAAGGGAAAGTGTCTTGTATATCTGTCGCAAAGATTCAGAAACTTTTTCGGCATGATAAGTATCAGTTGTCCACCTATGATGAAATTCATCATCCTCTTTCAACCTGGTAAAGTCGTCTCCGAGATGTAAGAAAAATGCAAGATGATTCTTGATTGGATCATCATTTTTTGCCAAATCATCCAAAAAAGATTCTTCTTTTACAACAATCCCCTGATCCACAATATGCTTCAACAACTCTTCAAAAACTGGGGCTGATTCTGAATATGCGCTGGATTTACGAAGTGACGCCAACGCGAAATTCTCAATCTGGCGAACTCGCTCACGAGTGATTCCATAGATCTGACCGATTGCTTCGAGTGTATGCTTTTCACTCCCATCAAGACCAAAACGCTTTGAGATAACATCCCGCGCTCTGGTAGGAAGCGCAGAAAGAAGCTTTTTAGCAGACTGCTTTGGCTTGAATGTTAGTTTTGCCATTTGTTTTATAAAAATTCGTTAATATCTTTTTATCACTTCTTCCCCTTGGAGTCAAGCCCGACGCCCGCCCCCGTAACAATGGAGAGAAGTTTCCCCGGCAAGTAGATGACCTTCGAAATCTCCCTATCAACAAACCACTTCCCAATGGCCGGTACCGACATCGCAAAAGACAAAGCTTCCTGCTCTGTCGTCCGAAGAGAAGCAGTGACCCGCCCACGCATCTTTCCGTCAACCTGAACAGAAATTTCACTGCTAATACTTTTCAAAAATTCCTCGTCGTAAACAGGCCACATGCTCTCGTGGATTGATCCCCCGCCCCCTTGGTCGAGGGTTCCCCTCGACCAAAGCTCCTCCGCGACATGTGGGGTGAACGGAGCAAGGAGAGAAAGAAAACTTCTGAAATTTTCAAGTGGAATTTTTTCTTCTTTTTCAAATTCTCCCGCGAGAATCATCATCGACGAGATCGCTGTATTAAATTTAAATTTTTCGATATCCTCCCCAACTTTTTTTATTGTCTTATTTATGATCTGTTTTCCAGCAATCGACAATTCGGCATCCTTAGTAACTTTTTCAGAAAGCTTCCATACCCTTTCTATAAACCGATACATCCCGACCAGTCCATCGGTATTCCATGCGATGGCTTGATCAAAAGGCCCCATAAACATCTCATACAGACGAAGTGAGTCTGCGCCAAAACGCTCCACAATGTCGTCTGGATTAATTACATTCCCCCATCGCTTGCTCATCTTGCGACCATCTTCAGCAAGAATAACTCCAAGATTTACAAGCCGAGTAAACGGTTCATTTGTGGTCACCGCCCCGATATCAAACAAAAATTTATGCCAAAAACGAGCATAGATTAAATGTCGCGTAGCATGCTCTGCTCCACCAACATACAAATCAACTGGTTGCCAAGATTTTTGTGATTCTGGAATCGGAAATTTAAAATTCGAAATTCCGTTAGCACCATACGCTAGATAGTACCAGGAAGAGCCCGCCCATGACGGCATGGTGTTTGTCTCTCGTTTACCGGCGCCCTCACACTTGGGACATTTTACATTAACCCAAGAATCGATCCCGGCGAGTGGCGACTGCCCAGTGCCAGTTGGTTCATATGACTCAACGTCCGGAAGCTCCACTGGTAAATCTTTTTCCGGAACAGCGACCACTCCACATTTTTCGCAGTGGATTAAGGGGATCGGTTCACCCCAATATCTCTGACGAGAGAAAACCCAATTTTGTAGTTTATAAGTTTTTGTAATTTTGCCACCGACAAATTCGGTGATTTTCTTTTTCGCCTCTTCGGATTTTAAGCCGTTAAATTGCCCAGAATTTATCAAAGTTCCATAATCAGAAATTTCAGCGGATTCAGACTCTACGACTTGTTTAATCAGTAAATTATATTTTTTAGCAAATTCTGCGTCGCGCTTATCGTGCGCAGGAACTGCCATAACAGCACCAGTGCCATAATTAGCCAAAACATAATCCGAAATCCAGACTGGCACCTCTTCGCCATTTGCGGGATTGATGGCTTTAACGCCCTTGAGCTCCACGCCTGTTTTTTCTTTTTTCTCCGTCGTACGATCAATCGCAGTACTCGAAGCGACCGCCTTTATGTATTCGTCTACCTCTCTCCGGTTCGTGATTTGGGATTTTAGTGACTGAACTAAAGAATGCTCTGGGGCCAGGACTAAATATGTGACACCAAATAATGTGTCCGCCCGAGTTGTGAATATTTTAATTTTAGATCCATCAGCAGGAAGATTAAACTCAATCTCCGAGCCCTCGCTTCTTCCAATCCAATTTCTTTGTGACTCTTTAATATGCTCTGACCAATTAAGCGCATCAAGATCGTCGATAAGCCGGTCTGCATAATCGCGGATTTTAAGCACCCACTGACGAAGCGGTTTTTGCTCCACTCTGGAACCACAGCGCTCGCAAAGCCCATCTTCCAGGTCCTCATTTGCTAAACCAGTTTTACACGAAGGACACCAATTTAT
>JBBUBG010000085.1:0-2186 GCA_038058345.1 Patescibacteria group bacterium
ATATCATGTCTTTAAAACAAAAAAGGGTCGCAGTTATTGGAGCCGGGATTGCCGGGCTTTCCGCCGGACATGAACTCAAGAAAGCGGGGCTCGAGGTAACTGTGTTCGAGAAGAATAACTATCCCGGAGGAAGAATGTCCACCGATAATTCTTCCGTGCTTCCCTTCGACCTAGGAGTGGACTTTTTGATAAACGGTTGGTATTCCACCCTTCAGTCCTACGCGGAGGAGCTGGGCGTCCCGTGGATACTTTCGGAAAACAAAAGCGGACACCGGATCATGCGTGGCGGAATCCCAAGGTACGTGAAACTTGTCGGACCTCTTTCAATATTTAAGTTTGACGTGCTGTCGGTTCCGGCTAGATTATCTTTCCTCAAACTTCTGATCAAGATAAGGTTCTTCTCGCCCAAACTTAATTTTTTCGACCTAAGTTTGAATCCTCCGGAATTGGACAAAATCTCCGCCACTGACTATCTAAGTACACGGGCAAGCAAAGAAATATCCGACTACATCGCCGACCCCTTCACTTCCATCATGCAATTCCATCGCGCCGACGAGATCGGAGCGGGTGTGCTGTTCTCGTTACTCTCCGAAATGATGCGCGAAGGCAGTAAATTCCGGATCGCTTACACACCTCACGGAATGGGCGAGATTCCGAAAGCTTTGGCGAAAAATCTGGATGTTAAATATTCGCAAGAGATAACTTCAGTCGAAAATATGAGGAATGATTTCGACGCAATAATTCTCGCCACGACATCCAACGTAACTAAAAATCTGTTGCCGGACATAACCCTGGGACAAAAAGCATATTTCGAGGGTATCAAATATTCTTCAACCGCCACTGTATCCTTCAAGATTCCCGCGAACATGTTTGCCGACAACTCTCATCTCACGTACGTTCCATTCGTGGAAAATAAAATTATTTCCGGCTACGACAACACGATACAGAAGGACCGAAACGCGGTTCATGACGGCACATCTGTCCTGAACGTTTATCTCCACGAAGCGGCCCTCCGTGGAATTGAAAGTTTCAACGAACCGGATTATTTCAACCTTGTGAAGAGTGAGCTCCCCAAGGTTTGCCCTGAAGCAGAAGAGGCGTTCGCGGATATCGCCCCCTACAAAATGTACAAGTGGGAAAACGCAATGCCCAAATTTACAGGTTCTCACATCGCGGCCACTCGCGAGTTCTTGAAAAACGAGCAGGGAAAAAACAATATTTATTTCGCCGGTGATTATCTCAATGCTCCGTGGGCTGAAGGCGCCGCTCGCTCTGGTGTTCGTGCCGCCGAAGCCATCATCAAAAAATTCTCTAAGTAAACTGTGCGAGGCTTGCGAGGCTTAGCCTCGCACAAGACTTGGACGCCGGGCGTCCAAGTCTTGTTTTGCTTTTTTGTAGGCAGTTTCCGCAAGCTCATTGTCTGTCGGAGCCTTAGTCTGATCAAAAACTTTGTCACCAGTCAGCATTTCGTAAAGACTGATCCCGTTTCCCGTAGTTCCATGAATACCAGCATACCCAGCTGTCGCGTTACAAAAATAGAAATTAGAAAACGGCGTCTGCATTCCAAGTCTACCGAGGCCAATTTGAGAAGGAATCATATCTGAACCATATGCATTACCGCGTGGAGCTCTAGCCCAATGCTCATTTGAAATAGGAGTCCCGACTACCTTTACGTCAATATATTTCCTCAAATCTAGAATATATCTTTTTTCAACAATATCAAGCATCTTCTCTGCGATTTCATTTTTGCGCTTTTCGTAATCCTCATAGCTCGACTTTTTCTTCTCCGCAAATTCATCGAATTCTGCATAGCTCGCGATCTCCATAATCGAATGCCCGGGAGGGCAAGTACCGCCCTCTTTTGTGTGCAGAGTTGGTGTTGAAATAAAGATCCAGGGCTTTGAAAAATCCCCTTTCTTTTGACGGTCCCACATTTTGTTCATTCCAAAATCCTCGCAGTGCCAGACATTATTTTTTCCAAAACCAAATTTAGTTAGATCAATGTCTTTTAGTCCTAGATAAATCATCACCCCAGATTGAGAGTAACGATAATCCAATTTCTTTCTATAGCTACCGCCAAATTTTTCCAACCCAATAATTTCAGCTGCTTTATGAGGATCCATATTACAAATTACTTTCTCCGCAGAAAAACTACGTCCATCTTTTGTGGTAACTGAAGCTACGCG
>JBBUBG010000086.1:0-1303 GCA_038058345.1 Patescibacteria group bacterium
AAGGGGCAAAAAAGATGTTGCTAACCGAGTCGATTCGTGCTTTTATGGATAACTGTTATAAGGAAAAATAAATTAGAAATTCTGAGGCGCTTGACGCGCGTGTAGTTCAGTGGTAGAACGCTGTGCTGATAACACAGAGGCCGTAGGTCCGATTCCTACCACGCGCATTGTATTATGAAAATTTTGGGAACAATTCGAGCGAGTGATGTTTTTTAAGCACCGTGCAAAAATAATTTTTGACGAGGTTGAAAAGCTTTTAATGTTATAAATATGAACTGGCGGGAATATTTTAAGGGGAAGCGGATTACGGTCATGGGGCTCGGGCTTCTTGGACGGGGAGTGCAGGTAATTAAGTTTTTGATTAAGGCTGGGGCAATTGTGACGGTAACGGATTTGAAGAGTGAGGAGGATCTGGCGTCATCGCTTAAGAAACTCGCAGTGCTTCCCTCGAGGGGAACCCTTAAAGATGCCCCAAGGGTTCCCCTCGGTGGCTTACGTTTTGTTTTGGGTAAACACGAAATCTCTGATTTTCAGAATGCAGATCTTGTAATTCGCGCTCCTAATGCTCCGCTTGATTCTATTTTTTTGAAGGCCTCGCGTGAAGCTGGTGTTTCAATTACGCAAGATGCTGCACTTTTTGCCGAGCTCATGCCTGCTGGCGTAATTTTGATTGGAGTAACTGGTACTCGCGGGAAATCAACAACAACTCATCTTATTTTTGAAATATTAAAAAAAGCAGGCAGAAGAGTTTTTATTGGAGGGAATGTGAGAGATGGAGTTACTCTTCCGCTTTTACAAAAAGTCCGTGCGGGCCGTCGCCTCGCCGAAGCGGGCTATGGCCCCGCAGAAGCTGGCCGTCGCCTCGCCGAAGCGGGCTATGGCCCCGCGAAGGAGGGAGATTTTGTAGTTCTCGAGCTTGATTCATGGCAGTTGCAGAGTTTTGGTGATGCAAAAATTAGTCCAAATGTTTCTGTTTTTACGAATTTGATGCCAGACCATATGAACTACTACAAAGGTGATATGAAAAGATATTTTGAAGATAAGGCGCAGATTTTTAAGAATCAAAAGGCTGGGGAAACTTTAGTCATCGGCTCTGAGTTGCTCGAATCGCACGAAATAAAAACTAAAGCTAAGATCGTGCCATTTAGTACAAAAGATTTTCCTAAAACGTGGAAAAGTTAATTGCTCGGTCAACAAAATATTCAAAATTGCGCCGCCGCTACTGCGGGGGCGCGTGCCCTCAACATCCCCGATTCCATCATTAAAAAAGCTGTCGCTGATTTCAATCCAGTCCCAGGCCGGC
>JBBUBG010000087.1:0-6174 GCA_038058345.1 Patescibacteria group bacterium
GTATTGTCACAACATCGGCATGCTCTCGACGATGATTTCAGGCTTCGGTCTGGTCATTGCTCTCAAGCGAAAGCTCGAGGCGATGAACATTGACCTGCGTGTCGTCTCTGCCTTCGAAGTGAGGCGTTTGTGCGAGGCATACGCGCCACTTCGCGTTCGCCGGCACCTTTCCAAGGGTCGCTTGATTCTCCTTGTTGGGGGATCTGGTGAGGGTTTCAAGTCGAGTGATGAAGCGGCTCTCACGAAAGCTGCTGAAACTGGCTGTAAGATCATTTTGAAGGGGACAAAAGAAGACGGGGTTTTTGCAAAGAACCCCAAGGACTTCCCTGGAGAAAAGTTTACGCCGATCCCCACCATGAGCGTGAGGGAATTTCAGGAGAGGGGAATTTCTGGGATCTTCGACGCACCTGGCGTTGCTAAGGTCGCGGAAAAGCCCTACATTCCCATTCGAATTTTCAATTTCTTTACTCCGGGGACACTCTTGGATGTTCTCTCTGGTAAGGAGATTGGGACTTTGATCCATCCGTAACTGTGCGAGGCTAAGCCTCGCACAGTGTTGGCTCCGACCGTCGGTCGGGGCCTCTCTATTTTTGGAGAGCCTATGATAATATATTTTATAAATATGTCGAATTTATATTCTGGCAAAGGCGACAAGGGAAGAACTGAACTTTTTGACGGCCAGAAAGTTTCAAAGTCTTCAGATGTAATTGAGGCGCTTGGCTGCCTCGATGAGCTAACTTCTCTTCTTGGAATTGTTCGAGCTAGATCAGATGCTGAAATTGCAGAAAAGATTTTAGCTGTTCAAGAAAACCTTTTTTTAATTCAAGCAGTTATTGCGGGCTCACCTAAAGAATTTTCTGATGACAAGGTGAAAAAGATGGAGGACGAGATTGATGCGATTGAAAATTTATTGCCAGATATTAAAACTTTTATTATCCCAGGAGGAGACGAAGAATCTGCTTGGCTTGATTTTGCCAGGGCGGTATCTCGCCGTACAGAACGCGAGCTTTTGAGATACCGTGAGGCGGGAGGGGGAGTACCCCCTCCCGCCCTTGTCTACCTAAATCGCCTTTCTTCATTCTTTTACTCTCTTGCACGCTTAACTTCTCACAAAAAAGCTCTTATAGAAAAAGCCCCGAGGTATTAGTGGACGAGTCCTAATTCATCATGATAGGGTAGAAGGACGACTGTTGATGGAGGCATTGGTGTAGTAGTCGCACAGACCCCTGTGGAGGGTTTAGAATGGGTGCAATTCCCATATGCCTCCCCGAGAAATACGGTAAATAGAATCTTTTTTAGTTTAGATTTTTTCATTGAAGTCGATGATGAATTTTGGGATCGGAGAATCTGGTATTAGCTTGCAGTTAGGCACAACACAATGTCCGCCGATTTTCCCCGGCATGTTTTTTAGTACGGGTCTTACGACATTTTTCTTACCAAGTTTTTCGTATCCGGTATTGTAGTTTTGATTGTGGAATGTATATACCTCTTCAAAATCGAGTTTATTTTTTTTGCACCACCTCGCTACTTCTTTTGAAAAAACAATGTTCCATCCGTAGTATGTCGTATCCCAAAGTTTGGCAGCTTCAGTCGTTTCAGACTTGTCGAAAATTTTCGTCTTAATCCCTTTTTTTATAAATATAACGGCCGCTTTTTTCGCATCTGTTCCGCCGAAAAGTTTAATAAATGTTCGGATCCCTTCTTCTAGATTTGGATGGACTCCAACTACTGGTGAGTGTACCGCGCTTAATTTGCTTGATGTTCCTACTGGAACAGTTGAATGAATGATTGTTAATTTATGTCCGTATTGCTTTTGATATTTTTTTACAGAGGCAACAAAGCTGGTTGAGTAGGGGAATGAAATATGCAACGTGTCGTACTGTTTTTGGGGTGGAGTGAGATTAAGATCAAGCGTGTCGGTGTCGATAATTTTACCTAATGCTTTCCCGATTTCACCGTAACCTGCGATAAGATGATTTTTTGCCATGGCGGAAGTTTACCAGGGAGAGTTTCCTATCGCAAGAAAAGAGGGGTATGATAATAGGGTATTGCATTATTTATATAAATAAATTTTATGGATAAGGGTTCATGTTGTTCGGGAGGTATGTGCACTGTTCACAAGGTGTCGATGGTGATTCTTTTAATTGGTGGTCTAAATTGGGGAGCCGTGGCGTTTGGTTATAATTTTGTTGATCAGCTATTTGTAGCAGGAAGCACTGCTTCGATGGTTGTTTACGGTCTAGTTGGTCTTTCTGCCATAATGATGCTCTTTTCAAAGAAGTGTTGTGGTGGAGACAAGATGGGTAAGAGTTGCGGAAAATAATATGGATTGGTCAAAGGATCACAATCATCCAGTAGTTCGCTCTGCTCATTGGTTATTTGTTGCGCTTACTATTTTTATCGCAATGCTTACTCTTGCGAAAATCAGGGAGTATCATTTTATTGGGCAGGGGGTTACTCCTCAAACTGTTATTAGTGTTACAGGGGAAGGCAAGGCATTTGCTGCGCCAGATATTGCTCGTTTTTCGTACAGCGTAGAGGAGACTGCGAAAACCGTAGGAGAGGCGCAGAAAAAAGCTACTGCTAAAGCTAATAAAATTAGCGCAGAAATAAAGAAGGCTGGTGTTGCCGAAAAGGACCTCAAAACTACGAGCTATAATATTAGTCCGAAGTATGAGTATGAAAACAAAGTCGGAGGCCCTGTTTGTATGGGTTATTCTTGCCCTCCATTCGAGGGCAAGCAGGTTGTTGTCGGGTATACCGTTAGTCAAAGTAATGAAGTGACAGTGCGCTCTGTAGACAAAGCAGGTGAGCTTATTGCCGTAGTTGGAGGGCTTGAACCTCAATATGTTAGCGGGTTGTCACTTCTGGTTGAAGATGATAACGCTATTAGGCGAGAGGCTCGGTCTGAAGCTATTGTAGAGGCCAAGAAGAAAGCAAGAGAGCTTGCTAGCGATCTTGGGGTAAAGTTGGTTCGTGTTGTTAATTTTCAGGAGGGCTCAATGTACGGAGTGTATTCAGCGAAGGCCTACGGTGGTGGTTTTATGGAATCCGCTTCCGTGGCTCCGGAAATTGCCCCTGGGGAGAACCAATATAATTCAAACGTTACAATTACTTACGAAATTCGATAAAAGGAAAAGGTGCCAAACCAAAAAAAGGCCCGCCTAAAAAGCGGGTCTTTTTGTTATCGGCGGGCAAAATGTGCACACGGGCAAAAACGGATCATCAATTATGTTATTCAAATAAATCCGGGTGGGACCCAGTGCGGACTAGCAATACCGCCTCCTTTTCGATGCCATAAATCAAGAGCCAATCGTGCTCGATGTGGCATTCCCAATATCCAGCATATTCACCCTTTAGCTTATGGGGTCTATTCTGAATTGAAGGGTGTACTCCTGTTGCTAAAACGTCGACAATTGATGTCAATAATGCCAACTCGTATCCTTTCTTGTGTAACCGCTTGAGATCACGTTTAAAATGCGATGAGGATACGATCCGTCTCATTTCCTTTTTTGAACAGATTTCGGTAGAACATCGGCTAGCATCTCCTTTGCAGAGTGATAGCTCTGTAGAGTCCTGCGCTCGTTGCTAAGTTCCGAAAAGGCCGCTATGGTCTCCTTATTTGGAATCCTTATGTCGAACGGTACCCCGCGATGTATAATAACTTGTCGGTAAAAGAGACGCACAGCTTCACTCTGCGAAATACCAAGTTCTCTGAAAACAGACTCGGCATCCTTTTTGGTCCGTGACTCTATTCGAGAATTAACATACGAAGACCGTGCTGTGTTTTTGGTATTCATGAATACAGTGTATCACGAGTGTGTTACATATACAAACTTAGATTTTCTTTAGTTGTCGTTTTTTTTGACTTTCGCCTAACTTTGGAGTTGTATTACTGACGGACATGTCGTAGTTCTGAGAAATAAGGAGTTTCCCTTGAAAATTACGCTGGCTGTTACCGTTTGGTTTTACTTCGCTTTCGGATTCTTGTTTGTTTGGATGAGCTGCGTGATCGATTTCATTAATCTCCGAGTAAAGAACCACTACCTGTGGAAAAGGGGCACGCCAGAGCCTCTGCTCAGGAGAGTTCATGAAGTACTGAAGGTCCTCGTGGCAATGCCATACCGAATGGTCTTTTGGCCACATGCTTATTCGCGGTGGAAGAGGCTCCTCGCGACAAGCGAAGGTTTCATTCGTCATATTGACCATCGGTAACTCTCGTCGCGCCCCGCAACCCACCAAGGTGGATTGCGGGGCTTTTTCTTTTTTGTTGTTAAGCAGAACAGTAAGACTACCTAGTATGGAAGGAGTACCCCCCCCTAAGAACGCCTGCCTTTTTAAAATAGTCATCGTCTAAAACTACTGATTTCGACGCGATTTTTACGCTTAAAAATCGGGCGCCAAGGAGGACTTTTTAAAAGGCGAGCGTTCTGGGGGGGGGGATACACGCATTTGACTTTTGGGCGGGGGTGGTATAAGCTATTATCAATAGTTTATCGTCCGGCGGGGCGGTTTTTAGTAATAGCGCATCAAAATATGAGCATACAATCATATCTACAATCTACCAGGGCAGAGCTAAGGCACACAACTTGGCCAACAAGTAGCCAAACGACCAATTATACGATTATCGTTATTGGTATTTCGCTTGCGACTTCCCTCTTTTTATTTTTGGCTGACACGTTCTTTTTAAGCCTGCTTAAACTAGTTATCTCTCGATAAAAAATATGACTAAACAATTACAATCAGGAGAGCGACATTGGTACGCAATTCATACCTACTCTGGCTATGAAAATGCGGTTTCTCGCAACTTGCGTCAGCGTATCGACTCTCTTGGAATGGAGGGGAAAATTTTTAATGTCGTCGTTCCAACCGAAAAGAAGATCAAAACTAAGGGCGGAAAGCGTACAAATGTAGAGGAGAAGATTTATCCTGGATACGTGCTTGTTGATATGATTGTGACGGATGATTCTTGGTTCGTCGTGCGTAACACTCCACGCGTGACTGGATTTGTCGGTGCTGGAGTTGCCCCTGTCCCTCTTGATCCAAAAGAGGTTGATGCAATTTTTAGCCGAATGGGTGCTGAAAACGTTAAGCACATGATTGAGATTGAAAAAGGTGAGACTGTCCGCATTACAGATGGTCCATTTAAGGATTCTGAAGGGAAGGTTTCGGAGATAGATCAGGACAGGGGAAAGGTGCGAGTTTTGGTCTCTATGTTTGGTCGGGAAACACCAGTCGAGCTTGACTTTCTACAGGTAACTAGGATTTAATAGTCGGACTGGTGTCCTTGTCCCCCTTCGGGGGATCCCCCGAAGGGGGACAAGTTACGCGAATTTAAGATAGTTTACCTTTAATACTATGGCCAAAATAATTAAACAGCTAAAGCTTCAGATGCCAGCGGGTAAGGCTACTCCTGCGCCTCCTGTTGGCCCAATCCTCGGTCAGGCGGGCATTAACATTGGTGAATTTATCACCAGGTTCAATGAGGCAACTCGCTCAATGATTGGGGATATTATTCCTGTCGAGATTTCAGTTTACGAAAACCGAAGTTTTGATTTTGTCTTAAAAACTCCTCCAGCTTCAAACCTTATTTGTAAGGCAGCTAAGATTGAGAAAGGATCTGGGACCAATCTTACTAAACGCGCAGGAAAAATCACAAAAGCTCAACTCAAAGAGATCGCAGAAAAGAAACTCGCGGACTTAAACACAACGAGTCTTGATGCTGCAATGAGGATTATTGCGGGGACGGCCAGGTCGATGGGCGTAGATGTGGTTTAGTTCGTCTCATTTTCCGCTTTGGATCGAGAGTTTTCTTTCAATATACTTAACGCGGGAGGAGAGGTCTTCAAACTCCGTGTTGAAAACCCCATTGTTATGAATATGGGAAACGTCTCGTTCGACGTTACGGAGGCGGCTATTTGATTCTTCGATTCCCACTTCAAGATTCACAAGTCTTCCTTCGACTCTATTAAATTTTTTGTCAACTGTGTCGAATCGTTGATCTACGGAATCAAAACCTTTTTTGACAATTATTGCAAGGTCGTCAACCGTTTTTGTAAGATTTTCGATCGATAGGGAGTTTCTTTCTGTTATAATTTCTAGTTTGCCGAACTTTGAACCTAAGTTCTCAATCGCAGTCGAGTTCTTCTCTGTTGTTTTAGCTAAGTTCTCAAT
>JBBUBG010000087.1:6274-9113 GCA_038058345.1 Patescibacteria group bacterium
CTAAGTTCTCAATCGCAGTCGAGTTCTTCTCTGTTGTTTTAGCTAAGTTCTCAATTGACGTTGAGTTTTTTGAAACGAGTATTCCCAGTTCATTTATAGTGAGATCTTTCTTTTTCATCTAGTTAAGTATAACTTCCATTATTTTTTTCTCAACACCGCATCTATTTTTCGGGCGATCGCAATAAAAGCTTTTTCTTTTTTACCACGAGTTGTTTCGGCTGCTGTCCCAAGGCGAAGTCCGGATGGGTCAGATGGGGGCCTGGTTTCCCCTGGGATCGTATTTTTGTTAACGATTATTCCTGCTCTTTCTAATAAGTCGCTTGCAATAGCTCCTGGAACGCCAGCTCCATTTGCCCAGGTATCAAGGAGAATCAGGTGATTGTCTGTCCCTCCAGAAACGATTCGCCATCCAAGTTTTATAAGTTCGGACGCAAGGGCTTTTGAATTTTTCAAAATCTGTTTTGTGTACGCCTTGAACGTAGGAGCTTTTGCTTCCTTTAGTGCGACAGCAACAGCGGCTATTTGATTGTTGTGCGGACCACCTTGCATGCCAGGGAACACTGCCTTATCAATTAGCTCTGAAATAAGATATTTTGAATCGGGGTTAGGCTTAATTTTTTTCGAAAAAATAATGGCTGATCGTGGGCCACGCAAAGTTTTGTGGACAGTTGTCGTTACGACATCGGCGTAAGGAAAGGGCGATGGGTGAACTCCTCCAGCAATTAGACCTGCGATATGCGACATGTCGACCATGAAAAGTGCTCCGCATGCATCTGCGATTTCTCTGAATTTTTTGAAATCAATTATGCGAGGATAGGCAGTAAACCCAGCCACAATGAGCGCTGGTTTTTCTTTTTCTGCGATAGCTCGGATCGCATCGTAGTCGAGAGTTTCTGTTTTTGGATCAACTCCATATGGAACCTGTTGCCAGAATTTTCCAGTGATGGAAACTTTGTGTCCGTGAGTGAGGTGTCCGCCGTCAGAAAGAGACATTCCCATTATTTTTCCTCCTTGCGGGACAAGAGCGAGGTAGACTGCGACATTAGCAGGGGAGCCAGAAAGAGGTTGAACATTAACAGCCCACTCTTCGTTTTTTAATCCAAAAAGCGTCAGCGCCCTTTTTTGGGCTAAAGATTCAATCTTATCGATAATCTGGTTTCCGCCGTAGTAGCGTTTTTCGGGATACCCTTCGGAATATTTATTTGTTACTTCAGATCCGAGCGCAAAAAGGACATCTTTTGAAACATAGTTTTCTGATGCAATTAGATTAATCGCCTTTTTTGCTCTCTCTGCCTCTGCCCTAATTAATTTTTCGATTTCTTTGTCTCTCATATTGTTATGATGTTTTTTTGAATGTAAAATCTTTGCGATCTTTTTCGTTGAATCCTCCGACTACGGTGATTTCTCCTTTGATGGGAGGATGAGGATCGTACCCTTCTATTGTGAAGTCGTCATATGTGAAATCGTCAATTGATTTTTTCTCGGGGTTTATTTTCATGATTGGGAACACGCGAGGTTCACGCGTGATCTGCTCGCGAGCTTGATCGTAGTGGTTTCCATATAAGTGAGTATCTCCAAGCATGTGCACAAATTCACCTGGCTGGTATCCGCAGACTTGGGCGAGAATCATAGTGAGGAGAGAATAGCTCGTGATATTGAATGGTACACCAAGGAAAGTATCGGCACTGCGTTGGTAGAGCAAGAGTGAGAGTTTGCCATTTGTGACATTTATATTAAAGAGAGTGTGGCAAGGGGGGATGGCCATTGATGCCCCAGGCACTGCCATCTCGTACACAAATTCAGGATTCCATGCGGAGACTACGACATGTTTACGGTCTGGATATTTTTTTGTTTTTTCAATTGCCCAGGCCAGCTGGTCTATTTCTCGTCCATCCGAAGCCTTCCATCGTCGCCACTGTCTTCCGTAAACAGGCCCAAGCTCTCCCCATTTTTGTGCGAAATCAGCATCATCTTTTATTTTTCCAATAAATTCTTCTTGGGTCATCATTGGTTCTTTTCCTGATTCAGCAATTTTTTTGTAATGCTTAAATGCCCAATCGTCCCAGATGTGCACTCCATTATCGACAAGGTATTTTATATTCACATCCCCGCGTAAAAACCAGAGCAACTCGTGGATGATTCCTTTGAGAAATACTTTTTTGGTCGTAAGAAGAGGAAAGCCTTTTGAAAGATCGAATCTCATCGATCTGCCAAAAACAGACTTGATCGCTATTCCTGTATTAAACTCGTGCTTTTCATGGCCATTTTCTAAAATGTCAGAGAGGAGATCAAGATATTGAGATTCTGGATGTTTTTCCATATTATTTTTTGATTCTTTTTTTTGTGCTTACTGATAATGGGGATTTTTTTGGTGGTAGGTAGCTATTCCAGTCATTGCTGTGATACCTGCCGACTACTTTATAATCTTTTTCCGGCGGGGAACTCATCTCCGCAAAAAGAAGTTGGGCGATAGGCATGCCAGGGTGCAGTACAATTGGAACTTGGTTTAAATTACAAAGCTCAAAAGTAATATTTAGAAAATGACCTGGGTTAATAACTCCTGCTGTGTTGTGAACAATAAGACCAATTCGGGCAAGGCTCGATTTTCCAGAAAGCTGAATCAGATATTTATCTGAACCGAAATAATCGACTGAAGACCCGAGAATACTTACTCCAGGATGAAGTGTAAAACAACCACCTTTCGGAACTATTACTTCTCGCGTTTTTGGGTAGATTTTATTTACAGGATCTATAAAACTTGTTGTTTCTGCTTCGGTTAATATGAATCGATTGGAAAGCAGAATATCGTAGCTTGCCGGCTGGAGACGATCTTTATCAA
>JBBUBG010000087.1:9213-10548 GCA_038058345.1 Patescibacteria group bacterium
AATCGATTGGAAAGCAGAATATCGTAGCTTGCCGGCTGGAGACGATCTTTATCAAAATCTTTTATTAGGATATCGCCATCTACGAGAGCCTGTTTGATATGTTTGTCTGATAGGTACATGGGATTTTATTCAATCGTAAAAATATTATCAGTGCCGTAGTAGTCGATCCAGTTTTGATTGTAGAAGGCGAACATTCTCTCGAGCCGATCTTGTTTCAGCTCTTCTATTCCTAGTTTTGCCATGTAGTTAAGTAGCTCTTCTTTTGTCTTCTTTGCTTCATTTTCATCGGTGATTACCTTTTCGAATTCCGAAAGAAATCCATATCCCGCGTTTTCGTCAATTGAGATAGTTATCTCGGGGAGGGCATATTCTTCGCGTTTGCGCGACCATTTAGCCTGGTAGTCGAATCCAGTGGAGAGGATTAATTCGTCTAACGCGCTAAGGTCAAGGTGTGGTAGTTCTTCTTCAAATTCAATTCGCATGATTCCATTGGCGCTCGAATCGTTGTCGATGGAGGCTTTTAGTACGAGGATGATTTTGTCGTTAATTTTTCGTGAACGAAGAGATATGTTTTTCCCTTCATTTGCAATTTTTAGGAACAAAGGCACGCGCTCTTTTTTGACATGAGAAGAAAGAATATCTCCCAATCTCGAAAAACTGCCATTGATAAAATAATGATTTAGCTGATGATTGTTCCCTTGAAAAGTTGCGCGCTCTTCGTTTAGAAGTTTATTGCGCAAGCGGTCGGCATTTTCTCGGTTTCCAAGGAGAGATTTGATCTCGATTTCGTATTGTTGTGCTGTCTCCATTTTTGAATTTATTAGTTTAGGTCGGGTACAGTATACTAGACGCAAATGGAGGATCAAAAGAAATGACCGAATCGCAAAATAAAGATAATTTTTTGTCAAAAACTAAAGTGAGCGCAATCGCTGTTGTTGGCGCGCGGACCCTGGTTCTTGGCTTGGCGGGTAAGTTACTCTGGCGTTTACCAGGAGACATGAAGCGCTTTAGGGCGATCACCATTGGGCATCCAGTCATTATGGGGCGTAAGACGTTTGAATCGATTGGCAGAGCTCTTCCCGGCCGACTGAATATTGTTGTAACCAGAAACAAAGATTACAAGCCAGAAGGTGTGATTTTGGCTGGGTCACTTTCTGATGGGCTGGCGCTTGCAAAGGAGACCATGAATGAGGAGGTTTTTATTATTGGGGGAGGAGATTTGTATAAAGAGGCGCTTCCATTTTTAGATCGTTTGTACCTAACGCTTGTCGATATTGATGAAATTGGAGACACTTTTTTCCCAGACTATTCGCAATTCAAGAAAGTAATTAAAGA
>JBBUBG010000088.1:0-6434 GCA_038058345.1 Patescibacteria group bacterium
GCCTCTCCGGTCAAAGATGATGTCTAGGGCGACTCCTATTTTTTCGGAATCAAGGGACGAGAGTACGCCGATCTTTTTCAGAAGACGCTCATGTGCTATGACGCGAACTTGTTCCACCTTTATTTTCGAGAGTTCCTCGAGACCGTTTTCTTTCGTCGGAGAAACGAGAATCTCATAGGGATACACCTTGTCTGTCCGCTTGCTCGTGCAGGGCGCGATGATGGTCGTTTCTCCATATGGATTTGCTGCATTTGTCTGAAGAATGACACATGGTCGCAACCCAGCCTGCTCTCTACCGAGAGTGGGGTTCAGATTCACGCGCCACAACTCGAATTGTCGTGCTCTCATGCGGATTTCTCTACGAGATCTCGATAAGTAGCAAGATCGGACATCGCGAGCTCGAGATCTTCTTTCTTTTGGGAGCTGAAGCCAGCACGAATAGTTCGTGCGAGCACCTGTTTTCGATAGGATGTGAGAAGTGTGTCCACGAGCGATGACTTGGTGCGGCCGAGACGCACGGCTGTCTGTGTGAGGAAACGGTTATTTTCTCCTTCGAGTGTTATTGAGATAGGATATCTTGCCATATGATAAAAGTATATGATGAATTAGCCGGAGGCGCAAGAGCGACAGAGTTTCTCGTGGCGCGCATTTTGATACAATGTAACCATATGGGATATTTATTCGTAGAGTTGAGAATGAATCCCGATATCGGTAAAAGTAATCATGTCCCCGTTTTTCCTAAAGAGCGCCCTATAATTTCCAGTCACATCAATACTTCGTTTGTCGGCATATTCCCCATGAAGCGAATGATTGTTGAGAAGGGGATCTAGCTCGTTTTTTGAAAAGATAATCATTTTTTCACGAAATGCGAGTTTGATCTTTACTGGAATCTTCTCATACTGTTTGTCGAACGAACGATGTCGAAGAATAATCATCGAGATTTTTTTCTAGACAACGCAACCTCTTTCTCTAAATCAGCCAAAAAATCGTATACATTATCGAAGGAAGGAGAGAGCTTCTTGCCCTTTTTAATGTCCTCGTCTATTTTTGCCCAGCGTTTCGCAGTTCTGGTGTTTGGTATCTCTGTCCTCTGTATTACTCCAATATCTATCTTTTCTTCCGCATATTCCCTCGCAGCAAATTTAAATACATCACTTACGGAAATTCCCTCCCGTTTTGCACGCAAAGCAACCTTCTTCTTTATGTCTGAATCAATATTGAAAAGTATTTGTGTAATCATATATAGAAACTATATGCTTTATATATATGAAGTCAAGACGGATGCGCCCTTTTTAATACAAAAACCCAGTACACAGGGCGGTCCTGTGTACTCGACTAGAAGGGGTTTGTGGCGCCGCGGATTTAAAATTTAGGGGAATACTAATTGCCGAACAAATATGAATGACTGCCGACGTCGAGCAAAAGAAGGATTAGTTCTTTCTCTTTGATTTGGTAAACGAGCAATAAGTCGTCTTTGATGTGGCATTCGCGATACCCCTCGTATTCGCCTGTAAGTTTGTGATCGCAGTATTTAACGGGCAATGCCGTTTGTTTCGAAAGAATATCAACAGTATGTTCAAGTTCGACGATCTCTTTTTTGTGCGATCCACTTAATCTTAGTTTTTCAAAAGATTTTTTGAAACGGTGTGAATGGTATACAGAAAGCATTATCTTTTCAGTAAGTCATCAAATAATTCTTTAGCGGAGCTGTACTTATTTCCGTTTTTCAGCGCCTCTGCAACCTCTGCGTCCCAACGAGCCCGAATTGCGGCCGGATTTCTTGTTGGAGTAAATGGGAGACCGTCTTCGGTAACAACTTGATTAAGAAACAATTTAATGGCGCCGGACATGTCGAGGCCAAGCCTCGCAAGCGTCTTGACTGCTTGAGTCTTTGTCTTTTCTTCAATTCTTACGTTTATTGTAGTCATTAACTAAGTATGTACAATGTGCGCACGTTGTCAATTTTTCTCTTCTTACAAAAAAGCCCCCGAAAAGTTGAAAAACTTTTCGGGGGCACAAAAAAAGAACGCCGTACCCGTGGGTCGTTAAGCAGAGAATCTTGTCCCAGAGTGTATACTCCTGTATAATGTATACATATAAACCATACATATTATTTATGAAAACTCATGTTTTAACTACAACGATCTCCCACGACATGGCCCTCTGGCTTGATCAAACATCTTTAAGATATAAACGCACGAAGCGTGATATTCTTGAAACTGCGCTTCGTAGATTCAGGGAAGAAAACACGAAAAATAGCCTCCGAGACTCATTCATCCGGGCGGCAGGCGATAGGGATATCTTGGATATGACAGAGGCTGGTGCTGATGATTTTTGGACACAGTTAAATAAATTTGAAAAAAGATAATGCGCCAGGGGGATATTTATTTAGCTGACCTTCACCCAACAAAAGGGAGTGAACAAGCGGGCAGACGGCCGATTGTTATCGTTTCTGGCAACATGATGAACGAACACTTCGAAGTTGTCATCGTGTGCCCAATATCGTCCGTGGTAAAAAATTTCGAAGGATGCGTGGTCCTGGGAAAAGGGAAGGATCATGGTTTATCCAAAGATTCAGAGGTTATTACCTTTCAAATTCGCGCGATATCCAAATCGCGCCTCAAAAAACATCTTGGGTCGGTAAGCGAGAAGGAATTGACGGCGATAAAAAAAGGGCTGTTCACTATCCTAACCTATTAAATCCCTATTGATATTCACCACAACAACGAGTTGCATTTCATTGTTGAACTCGGGCGGAGGGCATTTGCACGAAAGGATAAGCTGTGGTAGGCTTACGGGGTAATGCTTACAACAAAGAAAAAGCAGACGATAGTCAAAAAGCACGGTGACCACGATAAGGACACTGGCTCTTCGGCTGTTCAGGTTGCAATTTTAACCCATCAAATCGAGGAATTAACCCTCCATTTAAAAAAACATCGTAAAGATAATCATTCACGAAGAGGACTTCTCGGGATGGTGGCAAGACGTCGTTCGCATTTAAAATATTTAGAAAAAAATACTCCTAAGGCTTACTTAAAAGTAACCAAAGAGCTAAAACTTAAGAAATAATGGCCATAGCACGTCATCCAGACCAAAGAGTCGGGATATTTATAGATACACAAAACCTTTACCACGGCGGGAAAAATTTACACAGAGCACGAGTTAACTTTGCAAATATAGTAAAGGACGCAGTAGCAGGAAGACGCCTAGTTTGGGCGGTTGCTTATGCTATCACAACAGAAACCGGTGAAGAAAAAGGCTTTTTAGAAGCACTTGAAAAACAGGGGATCGAGACAAAGAGCAAAGATTTGCAAATTTTTTACGGTGGAGCAAAAAAAGCTGACTGGGATGTAGGGATTGCCGTAGATGCCATTAGATTGGCCCCTAAATTGGACGTAGTTGTGCTTGTTTCCGGAGATGGAGACTTTGTACCTTTAGTTCAATTTTTAAAATCGTCTGTTCAATGCGAAGTGATCGCTTTTGGTAAAAATACTTCCGCAAAACTAAAAGAAGAAGCTGACAGCTATCTCGACCTATCCGAAGATCAAGATAGATACTTAATCAAAATGCGACGCCAAGGACGAAGAAACGAAGAAGAACAGGAAAACGAGGAGTAAAGTTAAAGTGCGCTATAATAATCTCAAATGGCTGATGCTCCTAAAAAAGTATCGATAGTACGTACCTATAAAGGGGACGTTGCGGGTCTTGTTTCACTCAACAATATTACACAAACAGAGATTGCCCTCGCGGAAGCAAAAAAAAGCCACGAAATTCTTAAGGCAGAAGCATCAAAACCATCGATTGATCGGTTCGCACCTAAAAAAAGATTTCATTTCCCTACTTTTTCGTTAAGTACGCTTGGAATTAGGATTGGAATCGGATTTTGCATTGGAGTTGCTCTAATTTCTGTCTATGCGGGATATGTTTACTTTTCACAAACAAAAGAGGAAGCCTCTGCCGTTTTGCCTGAAACATTAATTTTTGCAGAAAAGATTGTTCCGATAACGGCGCCTTCTAATGCGAAACCTGAAGAAATTAGTGATTTAATAACAAAAGAGCTAGGTAAGCCTTCAGAAAATCTCAATTCTATTACTCTTTTTGTCTCCGGAGAGAAGACGGCCCCAGAAAATGGAGTTTCAGTATTTCGATCATATGAAACACAGGAGTTCTTCCAAAAGACGGGGTTAGATGCACCGAACGGCCTAACTCGAACATTATTAAATAAATACTCACTTGGAGTTTATTACTATCAAAAAGACTCTCCATTTTTTATATTAGAGACAGACTACTTTCAGGGTGCGTTATCTGGAATGTTTTCCTTTGAACCGACACTCGCGCGAAAAATATTACCTCTATTTGGGCGATCGATTCTAGAATCGGACATAGGGACATATAGATGGAAAGATAAGATTACAAGAAATACGAGAGTGAGGGTTTTTTCAGATGAAAATGATGATATCAAGATAATATATGGTTTTCTTGGAGATAGAAACCTCATAATTACGGAAAACGAGACTACTTTCACTGAAATATTAACTAGACTTACCACACCAAAACCAATAAATTAATCTCCTTAAGGACATTAAGGACAACTGTGGATAACTTACGCTTGACGCTGTCCTTTAGGAGGATACAATAAATAGCAGACCGAGTTCGTTGTTAGACAAACGCGCAAGACATGGTGGCTTTTAGGGAGATAAATATTTTCCCACAGCACTCGCTGTTCGACTGCCCATTTTTCCTCTGCAGTTGAACATCAATCTTTTGTGGTATGTGTCTCGGCACAACTACTTCATGTAAAAATGGGCCGCACGCCCTTACTTCAAAAGATTGATTGAAATTATTATTAATAATTAGTATTCACGCGAGGGCGACCATGACATTTCTCTCGTTTTTTGGCCTGTTTGGCCCAACATCTTGCGCGGGAGCACCCCATCCAGAACCCCTCGGCATTCGTGCTCGAGGGGTTCATTGTTTTCCTTGAGTTTTAAGCCTTCTACGTTTACACTACAAAGATGAATAAAGACTTTTCTATACACAAAGCAAAATTACTTGAGGAAAAAAGGCTTCTTGAAGAGGAACTTTCTCACCTCGGGACAAAAAACCCAGATATAAAAGGAGAATGGATGGCGACACCCTCTGACATTGGGCACGATGATGGAAAAGAGGAGTCCCAAAATGAAGCAGATATCCTCGACACAGGAGTAAAGATGGAGAATGCAGAAGAACGCATCAGCACAGAAAACACCCTCGCAATTCAATATAAATCCGTACTAAAAGCGCTCGAAGCCATCGAGAGAGGTCTCTACGGGACATGCACAATCGGCAAAAATCATGTAATAGACCCTGCGAGACTCGAAGCGACTCCGTCAGCAACCACATGTATCTTTCACGCGAAGTAACCGGTTTTAAAAAATATGTCTTCTCGTATTCACGCGGCGCAACTTTCCGGCCTATCTCCAGACCTAGTTGATATCGAAGTTGATATAACAAAAGGACTGAAGTCGTTTTGCATTGTCGGACTTCCAGATAGCGCAGTAAAGGAAGCGAAGGATCGCATTACAAGCGCGATAAAGAACTCTGGATTAAAATCACCTCAAAAGGGGAACAAAAAAATAATTATTTCACTTGCGCCGGCAGACCTCCGAAAAGAAGGACCGATTTTTGACCTCGCAATCGCACTTGGTTACCTCCATGCGGCAGAAATTATAAATGGCTCGATGGAAAATAGGCTTTTTTTGGGAGAACTTTCTCTTGATGGAACATTGCGCCCAATAAAAGGAGTACTTTTAATTACAAACAAAGCAAAAGAAGCTGGATTCACAGAAATTTTTCTCCCTAAGGAAAATGAACGAGAGGCAGCTTTGGTGCCAGGGATCGCGGTATTCGGAGCAAAAACATTGGCGGAAGTAGTAGGGCATCTCGCCAATCCAGATGAAATTGATGAAAAATTCCCAATTGAAAAAGTAAAAATAGCGCAAACGGCTGAAACTAAAATAGAAATTAAAGAGCTCGAGCAAAATAGCATTGATCTTCTGGATATTGCTGGGCAGGAGAGTGCAAAAAGGGGATTGGAGGTGGCCGCCGCAGGCGGCCACAATATTGCATTCTGGGGTCCGCCAGGTACAGGAAAAACAATGTTAGCCAAAGCTCTTACTGGGATTTTGCCACCACTTACACTCTCTGAAACTCTTGAAGTCACGGGAGTTCAGTCAGCAGTAGGGGCACTTACTTCAGACTATGCGACAGAGCCACCATTTCGCTCGCCACATCACACAAGTTCCTACGTTGCGATGGTAGGGGGAGGAGCCGTTCCGAGACCGGGAGAAATTACCCTAGCTCATCGCGGGGTGCTTTTTATGGATGAATTTCCAGAATTCGACAGGCGAGTAATCGAGGCAATGCGACAACCACTCGAAGACCGAATAATCTCT
>JBBUBG010000089.1:0-4250 GCA_038058345.1 Patescibacteria group bacterium
CCAAAACCGCGCACGAGTTTTCCTCTGTCGCCGAGCTCAACGTTCCGCATCCAATTTCATGGGCAGATACAGAGCGCGATCTTTCCGCTTGGCGATCTAATGAAATTCAAAACTCTGCTCTTGATCGAATTTATGCACTTGAAGATTCTGTTCTCGGTTCAAAAAATCAGGAGCTTATTTCTGACTGGCGCAGACTTCAGACATCTGACCACTTTTACTACATGTGTACAAAGTGGTTTGCTGATGGCGATGTTCATGCATATTTTAATCCTTACGAAACGCCATATGATGCATATATCTCTTTCATGAATGCGCTTCATGATTTAGAATTAAGAGTAAGAGCTAGTTTAATATAAAATAAATAATATGCCAAAAAAAATATCAATTTCAAAAAAGGAAATCAAACCAAAAAAAGTTGCTAGTAAGAAGGTTCCTCTAAAAAAGAAAACTCCAAATGTTCGCGTTGAAGGAGCATTGTGTTTTTATGTGAATAACGGCCCGATTGTTTGCGATCTCTTTGACCTAAAGAATGCCCTTCGGGTCATGAGCGATGATTCATTTCGTCATCATACGGTCCGAGATGGAAATGACTTTTCCCGCTGGATTCGAGATGCTTTGCAGAATGAATCTTGCGCGCGAGAAATTTCTATTTGTCATGATAGACATACTGCACTTCAAACAATTGATCATTTCTTGAATCAATAATAATTTCATGCCACGATCGATTGTTCTTGGAAATGGAAATATTTTAGTCGGCTTTGACAAGTTTGGCTCGGTCAGAGACTTTTATTTTCCTTATGTTGGACTTGAGAATCAGGTCGGAGGGAGGCTCTCTCATCGAATTGGTATTTTTTCAGACAACACCCTTTCCTGGCTCTCCGATGGTTCTTGGGAAATCAAAGTAAATTGTGAGGCTGATTCTATGTGCGGGGTAGTTCTGGCAACAAATCGCGTAAAAAAAATTACGCTAGAAATTCACGATTCAGTGTACAACGAAAAGAATGTGCTTGTTCGAAAGGTTATCGTTAGAAATGAATCAGGGGAACGCAAGCCAGTTAAGCTCTTTTTCTATCATGAGTTTAGGCTTTACTCCGCCGAAGGAGGTGATACAGCCTATTATGATCCAGTTCATAAGGTAATTGTTCACTATAAAGGCAAGAGAGTTTTTCTTGCTAACTGTTTTTCTGGAACTAGAAATTTTGATGATTTTGCTGTCGGTTCTTTTGCAAGCGAAGGGAAGGAAGGGACATTCCGAGATGCCGAAGACGGGATGCTTTCTCGCAACGCTATCGAGCATGGGCAGGTTGATTCTGTGATGGGAATTTCTTTATTTCTTGAGCCAAAAGGAGAGACGGTCTCTTATTATACGCTTGCAGTTGGCGAGTCAGTGAAGGAGGTTCATGACATTGATGCAGAAATAAGATCCAAAAGCCCCGAGCATGTTATTCAAACAACTGGTAATTTTTGGCGCGCGTGGCTCAAGAAGTACGACTTTCATTTTCAGGGTTTATCTCAAGAAGTAATTGATTTATTTGGAAAATCCCTTCTCAATATAAGGGCGCATGCCGATAATCACGGTGCTATTATTGCATCTTCGGATTCTGATATGCTTCAGGGCGGAAAAGATACCTATTCATATATGTGGCCTAGGGATGCCTCATTTTCTGCGATGGCACTCGATCGAGCTGGTGATACAAATGTAGCGAAAAGATATTTTGAATTTTGCAGTCAGATCATTTCCGAAGATGGATATTTTATGCATAAATATCGACCAGATTTTTCGCTTGGCAGTTCTTGGCATCCGTGGATCCGAGATGGAAAAACTCAACTTCCCATTCAGGAGGATGAAACCGCTACTGTTTTAGTTGCACTTTGGAAGCATTATGAACATTCCAGAGATCTTGAATTTATCGAAAGTGTTTATAATAGTTTAATCAAACCTGCCGGTTTTTTCCTTGCAAATTACCGAGACGAAAAAACAAGGTTGCCCAGAGCATCGTATGATTTATGGGAAGAAAAATATGGCGTGCATACCTACACTGCCGCTTCTGTTTATGGTGGGTTAGTTTCTGCTGCCAACTTTGCACGCGTGCTTGGCAAAAAAACAAGCGAGGAAGCTTTTACCTCGGCGGCCGAGGAAGTCAAATCTGCAATCCTCGAGTATTTGTATGATAAAAAAATAGGACTTTTTTATAAATCGGTTGAAATAGATGAATCGAAAGGAGTAATTTCAAAAGATTCAACCAGTGATATTTCAAGTGTATATGGAATTTTTACTTTCGGGGTTCTTCTGGCCGATGATCCTATCCTTGGTGTCGCTTTTGAAAAGCTTAGAAAGATACTTACGGTTGAAACATCTGTGGGTGGAATTGCGCGCTATGAGAAAGACTATTATTGGAGAGTAGACGCAAAGCTTCCGGGTAATCCATGGTTTGTAACAACGCTTTGGTATGCGGAATATCTTATAGCTCGAGCCAAGAACGAAAAGGACCTAGAAATACCAATTGAAATTTTTCAATTTTCTGCGCGTTATTCCAGTGGCTCTGGAGTTCTTTCTGAACAGATTAATCCGTATAGCGGGGCGCCGCTTTCAGCGGCGCCCCTCGTCTGGAGCCATGCAGCTTTTGTAAACTCTGTAATTGCATATCTTGACCGACTTGATACTCTTGGAGTCGGCTCCAAATGCAATCCAGTGAATTAACAAAAAGAAAAAAACTTCCCCTAGCTCCTGTTGGCGTTATTATTTTCGGCGCAACAGGAGACCTTGCTACAAAAAAACTGTTTCCATCTTTGGCGAGATTGTTCGCTGATGGGCACCTTCGTGATTTTTTTATAGTAGGTCTTTCTCGTCAAAATTTGAACAATGAGACATTTCGCAATTATGTAGCCAGTGCAGTAGGTCCAAAATATGCTGATAGTAATTTCCTTTCAAAAATAGAGTTTGTGCAAGGTGATTTTTCTTCTCCAGAGTCCTTCCAAAATTTAGGAGAACGAATCGCTAAAATTGATGATGTTCGCGGAGTTTGTAGTGATAAGGTTTATTATTTGGCCGTTCCACCAATTTTATATGGAGAGCTTCTTGAGAATTTAGCTACTTCTGGGCTTACTGTAACCTGTGGAGGCCTTTCTAGAATTGCGATCGAAAAGCCATTTGGCTCTAATTATTTACAGGCACAAGTTCTGGATAAAAAACTTTCAGTTTATTTTAAAGAAAATGAAATTTATCGAATTGATCACTATCTTGCAAAAGAGACTATTCAAAATATCTTAACTTTTAGATTTTCAAACAGTATTTTCCCGCCGCTTTTTACGAGTGAGCATATAGAGAGAATTGAGGCTGTTTTTTCCGAAAAAAATGTCGTTGGCTCTCGGGCTGGCTTTTATGAGAGCGTTGGCGCCTTACTTGATGTTGGGCAAAATCATATTTTACAGATGGTTGCAGCCGTAACAATGGAAAATCCTGGTGAAATTTTACCTGCCTCGATTCGTACGCTTCGAGCTGAAGCCATCTCCCGGTTTACCTTTGAGGGAAAAGATGGAGATCTTACTGTTGGTCAATATGACGGGTATCGCGATGAGCATGGAGTCGCTTCTATTTCTACAACTGAAACTTTTTTCAAAATGAAGTTTAAAATTATCGGAGGGATTTTAGATGGCGTTCCCGTAACGGCAACTTCAGGAAAAGGACTAGCCGAATCAAGAGCGAGCGTGTCTGTATTTTTTAAAAAAGGGGATTGCACCCATCAAAATATTCTTACTTTTTGGATTCAGCCAAACGAGGGCATCGCCATAAATTTTTATTCAAAAGCCCCGGGATTTACAAAGAAACTTGCGTCAAAAATGCTTGATTTCAGTTATTCGGAAGAAAAAGATGTCCGTTTGCCCGACGCTTATGAACGAGTCCTTTTTGACCTTCTTCGAGGGGACGAAACACTTTTTGGGAGTACGGATGAGGTCATGGCTTCGTGGCGTTTTATTACACCAGTTTTGGAAATGGCAAAAAAACTTCCACTAATGCGCTATAATCAAGGTACTTTAGTCGAGGAGCTTTTTTAGATTTAAATAATTATAAAAATTATGACCATCGGATATATTGGATTAGGGAAAATGGGAATAGGACAGGTGGCTAGGCTTTTAGAACATGGTCATGAGATGCATGCTTTTGATCCGGATGAAGTAACTCGAGCGGAAGTAGAGAAATTGGGAGCTTCTAGTTTTGTGTCTGTGTCTTCATTAATTTCATCGCTCCA
>JBBUBG010000090.1:0-14080 GCA_038058345.1 Patescibacteria group bacterium
GTATAGGCTCGTAAGGACGTTTGGATGACCAACGAGGATCCATTTCCCATATGATGCGCCACTGCAGACCGAATCTGTATTTCCTGTACCTAGGACAACTCCTGGCGAAGCCGTTGTTACCGCCGTGCCGATAGAGGCTCTGAAGTCGACTCCATTATGTCCTTTGCCATTATAGATGGCACCAGCGGATGTTCTTGAGAACTCCGTATTTCCAAACTTTTGAGTGACAAAGATATCTTTAAGAGGCCAGGATAGAGTGCCTTTTTTGGATGGGGGAAAGGTACTAGGATCAAGCTCAAATTTAATCTGGGCTTCAATATTTGCTAATTCCCTCTCCACTGCCGAAAATTTTGCCTGTTTTCCAGCGAGTAGTTTTTTGTATGTAGACTCCTTGTTTTTAGTTTCAATTAGGAGTTTTGCGTTAGTTTTTTTGTTGTTTTCCGCGATCGTTTTCTTGTCAGATAATTGCCCCTTTAGGTTTACGAGTTTTGAACGTTCATTCGATTCGGCTTCTTTTTTTGTTACAACGACTGCTTTGGCATTACCAATTTCAACTGTTCGATCATGCATGGAGTTCTCTAGCGTGGATAGTCTTGCAAGACTATCCCAGAAGTCGCTTACATTATTGGGGGAAATCAATTCCTCGAAAAAATCTCGGTCGTCCTCTTCCCTACGCTCTCTTAAAATTTCCCCCATGCCGTCGCGTAGATTTTTTATTCTAAGATTTTTTGATGCAATATCAAGGGTAAGTTCTTCGAGTGTTAACTCTGACAGCACTACTTTTTTTTGAGTTGCAACAATGTCGGTCGAGAGTTTTTTGCTTGTTTTTTCGAGTGTTTGAATTGTGCCTGAAAGACTTTTTGACTCCGCATTTGTTGCCTTTAGGTCGTTGTCGAGTTTTTTAATTTCATCCTCTAGTATCTTTATTTCGGAGGCCTTCATTTCTGCATTGATGCGCAAGTCGTCAATCTTAGCAGCTTCGGAATTATTTGTAGAAAAATAAAGGGACAAAAATAATAGAGGCACTAAATAAAGTGCATATTTATTAAATTTATAGAATTGATGACGCATGCGAAATGCGTTCACGTGATTTTGTTTCCCCAAGGGCCCTAATCATCGCAAATGGATCAGGAGATTTCTCTTTTCCTGAAAGCGCTACCCTAAGAGGCCACAAAACGGCTCCGCGACCGCTCTCGCTAGCGTACTCCCAAATGGGGTCCTTTGAAAGTGGAAGCGTTAGAATTTTATCTAGATGCTTTTTTGTTTCTTCCAGGCCGAGCTCCCCCTTTTTACCCAGAAGGAGAGCCTGTTCATAGCTAGGTTCTTTAAAAAAGAAATCAAACTCCCCTGCTTCTTTTAGCATAGAAATATCGCCCCATTTATTTATTCGATCACGTACGATTTCAGCAAGAACCTCTGTCCCCTCACCGAGGCGTTTTACAACCTCAATCTCAATTTCCTCAATGGGTAACTTTAATAAATGTTCTCTATTTATCCAATCTAACTTTTCGATATTGAAAACAGCCGGTGCTTTTTGGACATGCATGATATCAAAAAGCTTAACCAGTTCCTCTCTTGAAAATATCTCCCGATTCTCGTCAGTTTGGTTATGAGAGGATTGAGTTGACCATCCGAGCGTCGATAGAAAATTTATAATCGCTTCGGGAAGATAACCCATTTCTCGATACTCAAGAAGAGAAAGGGCTCCGTGTCTTTTTGATAATTTGCTTTTGTCCGCTCCTAGTACAAATGGAATATGTGCATATGCTGGTCGTGCATACCCAAGTGCTTCTTGAATTAGGATCTGCCTTGGAGTATTTGCAAGTCCGTCATCCCCTCTTATTACATTAGTTATTCCCATAAGGGCGTCATCGACGACAACAGCGAGGTGATACAGCGGATCGTCTATGGACCTTGCAATGACAAAATCACCAAGGTCGCTTGGGTCGACAGAAATCTCACCTCGAAGCATATCGGTAAATGTGATAACTTTTTTAGGATTTTTTAGCCTAATAACTTCAGTGCGCTTTCCTTCTTCTGTAGGCTCTTCCTTTGAGATGTACGCACTTCCCTCCTTGATCATTTTCTCGAGCTCGTTTTTGTAAATTTCAGTTCTCTCTGACTGCCGATAAAATGAATCAAATTTAATATTTAGCCACTCAAAGCCGGCGATAATATTTTCTTCGAACTCTTTTTTAGAACGCTCTTTGTCAGTATCCTCCATTCGTAAAATAATCTTTCCGCCATTTTGTTTAGCGAAAAAATAGTTAAAAAGTGCTGTTCTCACTGATCCAATATGGAGCATCCCAGTTGGAGATGGTGGAAAGCGAACTACTACTTCCGAATTTTTTGAGTTTTCCATGTTTTTATTTCTCGTGCTCCAGGGCGAGGTTTAAAATTATTGATGCAATTCTTTTAGAAGCATCTGGCTTTGCAAATCTTCTTGCTCCTTCGCTCATACTCGCTCTAATCTCTGGCTTGTCAAGAATTCTACTGATTTCACTAACAAGAATATGGGGGGAGAGGTTTGCCTCTTCAATGACGACACCAGCGCCATGTCTCGCGTATGAGTAGGCATTTTTGCGCTGGTGATCGCCATTGGAATCTGTTATTGGAATTACTATTGCCGGAATCTCCAAAAGGGCAACTTCAAAGAGTGTTCCCCCTGCGCGGGTAATGACTAGATTAGCTCTTCCAGATGCCATCATCAAGGCCTCGCTGTTTAGAAATTCAAAAACTCGATAGCGCTCTTTTTTAAGCGACTTTTCTAGAATTATTTTTGAACGTTCTGACACGTCATTAAAATTCGCTTTTCCACACTGATGAATGATCTGGTATTTTTCAACTAAAGTTGGGAGCGCATCGAGTAGCGCATTATTAATTATTTGCGATCCCAGAGATCCACCAAGAACCAGAATCATGGGGATCTCTGGTTCAAGGTGTAAATATTCATTCGCGCCACTTGATATTTTTGCGTGCAAAGCTTTTCTAATTGGATTTCCAGTGAGCTCTGTCTTACCATCTGGGAAAAATTCTGCCGTTTCCGGATATGAGATAGCAATTCTGCTTGCAAATTTTGACGCCCATGCGTTAGTCCTTCCTGGGAATGCATCGGTCTCGTGGATTACTACGGGAATTTTTAATATACGAGCGGCAAAAAGAATCGGGAAACTAGGCGAGCCTCCTTTTCCGAAAATTACGTCTGGATATATTTTGAAAATTGTGAATATCGAGCGAATGGTACCAAAGAATGTTTTGAAGATATCGGTAAAGTTTGAAATAGAAAAATACCGGCGCAATTTGCCAGTTGGAATTTTTATAAATTGAATTCGGTTATCAAAAAGCGCCCGCTCGTCATACTTTTGATCTGAAATAAAATATAGATCCAGAGGTGAAATGTGTCGCCTGTCGGCTTCTTCTCGCAACGCTTCAGCTACCGCAATTATTGGATAAAAATGTCCCCCACTTCCCCCTCCAGTTAATACAATACGCATGATTTATAATTTTTTGATTTAGGCTGTGCTCGAATGTCTTGAGATATTCACTACGATCCCGGATTCAATTAGGGCTAGTAGAAGCGCTGTCCCTCCCTGACTTACAAAAAGAAGTGGAACTCCAGTAAGTGGGATCAATCCTGTTAGAGCGGCGATATTAATAAACGATTGTGACCCGATCAGTATAACAAGACCTGTTCCAAGGAGTCTACCGAAAAGGTCCGGCGCTTTTGCGGAAATGGCAAGTCCCCGTAAAATAAACAATAAAAAAGAGAGAACTATAACGAGACTTCCCATGAATCCAAATTCTTCTCCTGCAACCGCAAAAATTGAATCACCGATTGGTTCTGGTAGGAAGTTAAATTTTTGAACACTCTGACCAAATCCCCTGCCGAACATTCCACCGGAACCTATCGCAATAAATGCTTGTTGAATTTGATAGGAAGAACCTTGAGCATCTTGCGATGGATCTAAAAAGGTAGTAATTCTGTCTTTAACATATGGTCGGAAAAAAGCGAGCAGGGCGATTCCGAGAATTGCAGAAAAAAGTAGCATCGCTAGTTTTTTCCATGACCCACCGCTTGCGAAGTACATTGCGACTCCGGTCGTAAAAAAAACCATGAAGGTTCCGGTATCGGGTTGCTTCAAGAGTAGGATCCCTACGAGAGTGAGCGCTCCAATAAATGGGAGGAAGTTATATAAAGGTGATTTTCTGCTGGCGTATGAAGAAGTAAAAAACCATGCAAGAAAAAGTACAAAACCAAGTTTTAAAATTTCTGATGGTTGAAGCGAAAACCCAAGAATATCAATCCATCTACTCGCTCCTCCATGCGAGATGCCGACCCCTGGGATAAAAATAAGGGTAGTTAAAATGATTGTTGAAATGAAAATTGGCAAGGCAAGCGGGCGCCAGTGTTTATAGTGAATTTTTGAAACAATAGTAAAGCTTATTATTCCCCCAACAAGACCGATGAGAATTTGCTTAAGTGCGATAGATTGAATCCCAATATCTGAACGAGAAAGAAGCCCAAGCGAGGCCGAGGCAAAAATAAACGTGCCAGCTATTACCAAGAAAAATACAGTTCCAAGAAAAAGTTTGTCCCCTGACTTTGCACGGTTCATTTCAAATTTCCAATTAGTGCTATAACCATACCTATACTTGCAGAGATAATAGAAATGATCCAAAAACGCATTGTCACCTGTTGGGCTGGCCATCCTTTTGCTTGAAAATGATGATGGATTGGCGCAACGAGAAAGATTTTTTTACCCCTGAATTTTTTTGAAAGAATCTGGAGAAGCGACGATCCAGACGCCGCGAGTAAAGGGAACGCAATTATTGGTAATACGACGGCAGATTCCGTGAGAAAAGCGACTACTGTCAAGGTTACGGTTAATCCAAGAATTCCTGTTTCTGACATGTAAAATTTTGCTGGCGGAATGTTGTTCCAGAGGAAGGCAAGGATTCCACCAACTATTGCCGCGCTAAAAGCAGCAAGGTCAATTTGATCTCTAAAGAAGGCAATTCCTGCATATGCTGAAAAAATTGACACTAAAACACCGCCAGAAAGTCCATCTATTCCATCGATTACGCTACCTGAAAAAAGTGCTAGCATGGTGATAATAAAGATGGGATAGAACCATAATCCTAGCTCGATTGATCCATAGAAAGGGATAAATAATGCCGTTGCTTCGAGTTTTGTTGAAAACCACCAAGCTCCGATGGCTCCCAATACGAGAACAACAATAATTCGAGTTCGAAGCGGTAATCCTCCGTCGATGTGATTCCCCTGTCCTCCCACTACAAGATAATCATCCAGGAGTCCAACAAGTGAACCGACAAGCAGGGTGAAAAGAGGAAGCCATGTTTGGTTGCGAGAAAAAAAGTTTAATTTATGGGCGATGAGTGAAGTTGGGAAAAGATATATCAATGAATAAAAAGCGAGTGTAGTGACGAGTGCAGAAATCCAGATGACAAGACCCCCCATGCGCGGTGTGTGCCTATTTTCATCCTGATGAAGCTTTTGAGATATAGTGGCAACAGTTCCATCGAGCGCAAGCTCTACGCTTTTTTTCTTCCACATCTGGTTTTTATTTAGAACTCGAAGGATTGGGTATGTAATAAGTAGCCCAAAAAAGAATGAGAGGGTTGCCGGCGCGAAGACTTTAAGAACGTTTATTGTCATTGAATTTGTGCAAGGTAGTTGTAATACCCATCAATTAGATTTTTTACATCAGAGAAACGACCTTCTTCTGTTGAGCCTAGAGCGACAACAATAACAGGACGTCCTGGACCCGCTTCATAGACTACTGCGAGATTCCCCCCAGCAAGGTCCGTGAGTCCAGTTTTAGATGCGAGTATTCCAGAAATTGAGCTGACTGTTTTATTTGTATTTGAAAAATTATGAGTAGTACCTGAATTTGATTTTACCGAGATGTTCGCATTTCGAGTTTGTTCAAGAAGGTTCGGTGCTTTCTCTAGAATCGTGCGAATAAGCAGAGCAATATCTCTTGCGGAAGTATAGGAGCCACTAGTAGTTTTTGATACATCAAGGCCTGTTTCGTTTATAAAAAAAGTATTTGATAGTCTAAGAGATTCAGCTTCTTTGTTCATGATCGCTCCAAAAGAATTTTTGCCATTTTTTGTTGATGCTGAAAAACCAAGTGCCATTGCTGCATCGTTAGATGAAGCAACAAGTGCAATTGTCGTCAACTGCGGGGGCAAAAATCGTTCTCCAATGGTAAGTCCACTGTCTCCTTCTGGCAATAAATTCTCCCTCGAAATAATAATCTCTTCCTTTGGATTCAGGATTTTATTTGCCACGTATGCGGTCATCAATTTTGTTAACGAGGCTGCTGGCAGTGGAGCGTCTGCGTTTAAATCAAAAATAAATTTGTTTTCGATTATGTCGTAGACTACTGCGCTTTTTGCGAGAAGAATATGAGCTATTTCAAATTTTGGGGGTATGACAGCTGGAGCGGAATTAATTTCAGCTAGCTCTGTTCCCGCTTTTACAGCAATTCCAAACACGCTCATAATTCCAAAAATGAGAGCAAGTCCAATCAATAATGCTTTGTCGTCTAATCTCATGACTCAGTTATATTACTTAATCTAGCACGAGTTGCTTCAAAGTCGGGCAAATCATTTTCTTTAGTTAGGCCAAGATAAGCAAGAAGGTCTGGTGTTGCTGAATAGGAATATCCCGAAAGATTATTGCCTGATGATCTCGAAATGAGTCCCCTTGCTGATAATGCCCTTAAAATTGCACCAGAATTTACACCTCTGATGTAGTCAATCTTGGCTTTCTCTATTGGACCACAGTAAAGAATCGCAGTCAATGTTTCCTCCGAAGCTTTTGAAAGTGGACCCTCGAGCTCTTCCTTTCGAAGAGCGTCGATGACCGCCGATTGTTCTTTGTCTGTTGCAATAGCGACAGAGTCGATAGTTTCGATAATCATTAATCCCGTTCCTTGGTAGCGATCTTTAAGCGAGATGATTGATTCTTTAATCGCCTGAATATCCTCATCAAGCAGTCTCGCGATTTTGCCATAGAGAACAGCTCCACCCTCATAAAAAAGAATTGCTTCGATCGCATTAGAAAGACTCATAGTCCGTATTGTGGCACATTGAGCTCTCTTGTTTCAATGTGTATGGTTTCTTCCCCCGGGTCTTGCTCTAGGTCGACATTACCTTGCTTTGCCAATTCAAGAATTGCGATGAATGCGACAATGAGAGTTTCGCGATCTTTATTTCCCATAGATGCAAAAGTAGTTTTAGGGGAAAGCCTGAGTGCTGTGCGAATAGATGCGAGAGTTTCAGATAGAGAAATTTTTCGACGGATTTCCGTCTCCTTTAAGGGGGTAAAAAAATTGCGACTGTTTTGTCCGAGGGTCGAGGAACAAGTTAGTATATTTGCAAGGAGGTCATTGCTTGAAATTTCTGGTGGTGTAAATAATACAGAATTAGATTCTGTGCGTTCACGAAAGAATGAACGCCTAGAATTTTTAAAAAGTTTCGAGCGAAGAGAAACAAGAAATCCATATTGATCAGCTCTTCTTTTTAGGTTTTCAATCGCAGAACTTTCATCCTCGCTTAGTTTTGTCCCTGGTAAAAGGGCGAATGATTTAATCAGAAGTAAAGTTGCACCAACATAAATAAATTCTGCAATATCCCCCATTGCAGTATCGGGAAGTGTCTTGATGTGATCAAGATAGCTTTCGCTTATCTCGGCAAGAGAGATATCTCCGATATGCATTTTCCTCCGCTCGATCAACCCTAAAAGGAGTCCGAGTGGACCCTCAAAATCACCAACTCGAACAGAAAATCTAGAACTGTTTGAGCTTTCACTGATCGGGTGAATCGTTCGAGGTTGAGTCATCTTTAGTTAGCTTTGCGTTTTCTTGATTCCGATTCCAAGCGTCGCCAGCTGTTCGGCTGAAAGCGTAGAAGGTGCATCCATCATTAGGTCAGATCCTTCTCCAGTTTTAGGAAAGGCAATAACTTCTCTTATGTTTGGTTCTCCTGCAAGTATCATTGCGAGCCTATCAACGCCAGGGGCAATGCCTCCATGCGGTGGTGTCCCTGATCCAAGTGCGCGTAGCATATGTCCGAAATTTGCCTCGATCTCTTCATTTGTGAAGCCCATAATTTCGAAAACATTTTTTAGCGCTTCAGGGCGATGATTTCTAATACTTCCTCCCCCAACCTCAAAACCATTTAATACAATGTCGTACTGGGTGGTGAGAATTTCTCCAATATTTTTCTTTTCAGACAGAGATGTTTCATACTCCTTTGTTGGTTTCGAAAACGGATTATGAGTAAAAGTCCAACCGCCGTTGTCTGTTTTTTCGAAAAATGGAAAATCTACTACCCAGCAGAAAGCGAGGAGGTCTGGATCGTTTTTATCATTTCGAAGATCTGGTCGATCAACCCCATATTTTTCCATCGAATCCTTGTAGGAAATTCTAGGGAAAGGAACCTCCTGGATTTTTTTATTGGGAGTTATCTTTGAGACCATTTTGATAAGCATCTCTTCAATTAGATTCATTACATCATTCTGTTCGACAAATGACATCTCAATGTCGAGCTGTGTGAATTCTGGTTGTCTGTCTCCTCGGGTATCTTCATCTCTAAAGCATCTTGCGATTTGAAAATACTTTTCAAAGCCAGCTGACATTAGAAGTTGTTTATATTGCTGAGGCGACTGAGGTAATGCATAAAATTTTCCTTGATGCACGCGCGATGGAACAACATAATCCCGAGCTCCTTCTGGTGTAGATTTGGTAAGTATCGGAGTTTCGATTTCAACAAAACCATCTTCCGTTAAATATCTTCGGAAAAATGCCGTGATCTCGTGGCGCAGCCGAATATTTTTTTGCATCCTATCGCGACGGAGATCTATATACCTATATTTCATTCGATGTTCCTCCCCAATATCTTTTCCATCAGTTGTAACATCGAATGGTGGAGTCTCCGCCTCGTTTAATACTTCAATCTCTGTAATTTCAAGCTCAATATCTCCATTTGGCTCATTTGGCTTGACCATTTTTTCCGGCCTTTTATTTACCTTTCCACCGATTCGGACAACCCATTCCGAGCGAAGTTTTTTTGCTTCGTCAGCGACAGATTCGTATGATGGTAGAACCACTGCTTGTATGTGTCCCGTCGTGTCTCTGATGTCAAAAAACGCCAATTTGCCATGATCTCGTCTAATATGAACCCATCCAAAAATTGTTACCTGCTCATCAATTTTAGTTCCGAGATCTCTGATGTATGTTCTGTTCATAATTTTAATCTAGAAATAATTTATTTTCATCGCACGCTTGGCCTCGTTTAAGGTTGCGTCTGCAATTAAATTTGCCTTCGCGCTACCTTCTTTAAGTATCTCAAAAATAGTATTTTTATCTTTTTCTAGCCTTGCTCTCTCCTCGCGAATCGGATCAAGAAACGTATTAAGAATGACTGCGAGGCGGCGCTTGATCTCAACGTCTCCAAGTCCACCTTTTGTATACGAATTTTTTAAATCCGACAACTCATCTTTTTTTGAATCAAAAACATCAAGATATGTAAATACCATGTTTCCCTCAACTTTTCCAGAATCAGAAACGTGAATATGGTCTGGATCAGTGTACATCTGCATTACCTTTTCTTTGACAACCTCTTCTGAATCAGAAAGGTAGATTGCGTTGCCAAGCGATTTACCCATTTTTACTTTTCCATCTATTCCTGGAAGTCTCGCCGATTCTGTTACTAATGGTTGTACCTTTTGGAAAATTTCTCCGTAGATGGAATTAAATTTATGTCCGATTTCGTTGGCCTGCTCAATCATCGGAAGCTGGTCATCTCCTACTGGCACAAGAGTGCTTTTGAAGGCAAGAATATCAGCCGCCTGACTTACGGGATACATAAAAAAACCGGCCGGTACGTTCATCCCGTAACCTTTCAGGCGTACCTCTTCTTTGACCGTAGGATTCCTTTCTAGTCTTGCAAGCGTAACAAGATTCAAAAAATATAGCGCTAATTCTGGAAGCGCTCTAATTGTGGATTGAATAAGAAACGTTGTTTTTGCTGGATCGACACCCACAGACATATTGTCTAGTGCGACCTCAAGCACATTGTCTCTGACTAGGTCTGGTTTTTCCGAATGGTCAGTTAATGCCTGCGTGTCTGCAATCATCACAAATTGATTATGAAGATTTTGCAGTTTGACCCTTTGTTTTAGAGAGCCAACGTAATGGCCAAGATGAAGCCTTCCTGTGGGGCGGTCGCCAGTGAGTACTATTTGAGCTCTTTCGTTCATTTTCTAACTATATCAAAATACAGTATTTATGCCACTGGTAGCTCAATTGTGAAGGTGGATCCTTTTCCGAGGCCTTTCGAGTCCGCAAAAACTTTCCCCTTATGAGCTATAACTATTTCTGCTGCAAGAAAGAGGCCGAGGCCAGCACCACCTGCATTTATTTTTCCAGCACCATCGCCACGATTAAACTTTCCGAATAGTTTTTGAATTGTTTGTTTTGTCATTCCAATTCCTGAATCAGAAATAGTAATGCTAAGTCTTTTTGCTTTTTGAGTTAAGGCCACCTTGATCCAACCCTCTTTTGTGTATTTGCTTGAATTGTCAATTAAATTCATTACCGATTGGCGCAATTTTTCCTGGTCAATATTGGCAGTGAATATTTTACTGTTCTCATATTCGAAACTAATTTTCAGTCCCTTCTTTTCGATGTTTGGATATAATTGATCGACAATTCCTTTGATTAGAACTGCCATATCTGTCGGCACAAATTCATAAGACATTCTGCCCTGTTCGATCCGAGAAATATTAAGAAAATTTTCGATTACGTATACGAGTGATTGGCTAGATTGATAAATTTTATCCACGGCTTCATTGATTTTTTCTGGTACTATTCCAAAAGCTCCTTCGAGAATTAAAGATGAGTAGCCCTTGATTGCCGTCAGGGGTGAACGTAATTGGTGAGATGCAATAGAGACGAATTCGGATTTTTGTCGGTCGAGTTCTGTGAGTTTCAAGTTTGCTTTCTCAAGTTGCTTGGCTAGGAGTTCCACTCTTTCTCGCACTTTAACTTCCTTAAGTACGCTCCTGACTAGGAGAATTCCGATCGGAATACTTACGAGCAAAATAGTTCCATCGGTAATAAGATCTCTGCTAGTTTCAAAGAGGAGCGTTCTCGTTAGAAGAAAAGACCAAAGGATAAGCACAAGGATATTTGTTGCGATAATTTTGACATTGAAAATATGATAGCGAAGGATCGCGGTTGTCGTAAATCCAATAAAGAAAACTACAAAAAGCGGCCCTAAAAAGAAAAATCTGAAATCATTAAAATATGGGGCAATTACATTGAAAATCATGCCAACGCCGATTGATGGAATAAGCCCTAAAAAAATAATTTCGATTTGGCGTCGTTCAATACTCCTTATTTTGAATAAGGAGTATTGTCTTAGAAGGTTTATAAATCCACCAATAAAATAGGCTGCGATGGCAAAAATATAGGCAAGATACCACTCACCTATGAAAATACTCTGGATATTCGCTAAAGATATTGCATTTCCAATAATTAAATCGGAAGTAAGAATGAAAAAAAGCAAAATAATCGCTGGTACAAATAGTAAAAAATTTGTATGCAAGCGTTTTTGATTTGAAGGCCTTAAAAATTCAAAACTAAAAAAGAAGAAAAATGGTGCAAAAATAAGCCCTGAAATATAAAGCATTCGAGCCGCGATTTGTGTTGCAAGAAGATCGGTCGGAAGAACATAGAAGATAAATTCAGACAGAACCCAGATTGATGTGCCGAGCGCCGCAATAGAATAAAATCCAGCGCCGTTTTTCCCGGCCCTGTTTGCCGTGAGAATTGCAGCAAAAGCAAGATTTATAAAAAAAACAATTCCCAAAAGAATCGCAATGGCATCCATCTCTAAATAATACTACAACTTTCGATTTGCAAGTACCCCCCGAAGCATTTATTTTTTAATAATGTCATCTAATTTGTACGGCCGTAGCCATAAAATGACACTTATAAAACCTGAGTCAGTGACCCTTTCTTCCCGATTGTAAACATATGGATAAAACCTGTGATTTTTCGTTCACGCAGATCTGTTAAAAGGGTCTCTGGGATTTCTATCTTACCGATCCAGATACTTTGATGTAGCATTTTGAAATCTAGAAATCTAAGTGTTGAACGAAGCCAGTCGCGATCTTTTCTGTGTCCTTCGGGGATATCATACGAAATAACAACAACTTCTTTTGAAGCATTCTTCGAGTATTTTTGCTCTGGCTGATCTTCAAGTTCCGCTCGTCCCTTTTTGGAAAGAAACCAACCTTTTTTATTATTGCTGGAGTCTATTGTAATGAGTCCATCTCGCTTAAGATTCATTAAAAATTTGTAAAATCTACGCTGTTCATCTCGAGCTTCTAATTCAGAAACCGTCCCACGGAGAGATATCTTCTTTCTGCGAAGAGGTGCACGGACTCCTTTGTATGAAATACGAAACGGCGCAAGAGAAGCATTAAGGAGGAGCTCTGCGGTAGTAAGAGTTCCCTCTTTTAGTAGTTCCATGACAACAGCTCCTTTTGATCGTTTACGTGCCATGCTTTAATTATACATAAATGTCCTTTTATGGCTACAGCCGTACGAATTAGATGACAAAAGAAGATGGCTCCACTTGCTGGTTAGCGTGGAGAGCTCGTTGAGGTAAGGAGAGATGGGACAAAACTCATCCGGTAGGAGTGGGGAAACTTTTGTGGAAACGGAGTCTGGATCCGTATAATCAGTGGATGCTCCGAATCATCAACTAATATGTTTTGCTTGTGGATCATTTAGGTTATTCAATTTAATTTATCTTAATAATTTAATAATGCCGAGTAGTGCGTGTTGTTTATGTCCTGGGTCTTTGAATTTAAATAAATAGGGTTCGAGGCGGGGGTGCACTCCTTGTCTTTCCTGATCAATTTTTTCCGCTCGCGTAAGTTGATTCAGGTCGTAAATAAGCAAAACATCAATTCTTAACCTATATCCTCTATCCAATAAAACATTCTCATAAAATTTCTGAATTATATCAGCACCCTCGCCGAAATGATTTTTCCCAATTGTGCAAAAACCTGCCTGAAAATCTACATCGTAATCTTCAAAGCCCTCTATTCCTTTTCGGTCCGGATCATATTTGTCCGCTCCGTGTTCTAAAATAATTTTCACAAATTCATCGAGAGTGAACTGTGTGTGGTCGGTTAGACTTAACGCCCTTATCGCTACGTCCTTACCATTAAAATTTTCTTCCAAAGCTTCATCAATTTTTGCACCAATAGCCTGATAATCCGGCTGTTTATCAATGTTATATTCTGGCAATGGTAGTGAAACTATTAAAGTATCGTTTTTAATCATAAATTATTTATAATTAAGCTTCTTAATTTATTAAATATTTTATCACTATAATTATCAGGTTTTAGTCTTAAAATTACGTTAGCATTTCTTATGCAATAAGAAATGCCCTCTTTATTTTCCTGACTAGAATACCAGTTGAAACTATCTAAAATATCTGCAGTTTTTACAACAAGAGCATCTTCGCCATTTTGCACACAGCGTGTAATCAGCTCCTCGGTCTTTTTTTCTTTATCAATGATAGAATCATCTTTGCTATTCGCCTTAATTAATCTGACAACATTATCGCCAAATTCGGCCCGTAATCCATCTTCTGTGAGGCTAGACCATTCGATCGCGTCATGTAAAAGTCCAGCTAAAATAAGATCCTCAGAATAATCATTATTATATAAATAAACACCAACCCTGATATCATGAAATAAAATCGGCTTTCGGCTGTTCTCATCAGAGAGTGGTAAATGCTCCACCAACAAATGTACCGCCTTTTCAAATTTAATATTAAATTCTTTTGTCATAGATTTTATTTCTTGGTAATTTTCACCGTGACTGAACCTACGGATAATTTTAAATGCTGGGCTGTTTTTCTTTCCAAATGATACTACAACTTTCGATTTACAAGTATCTATATCTACCGAATTAATTTGAATAATTATTTCTTTTCGATATACTCGCAGATACAGTAATTAGATGTG
>JBBUBG010000091.1:0-1341 GCA_038058345.1 Patescibacteria group bacterium
CACAACGCCCCCGCTTTTTTCTCGAACGCTTTAGTGTACAAAAGTGTAGGCCTTACCCCTTTTTCCACAGCGTCCAGTTCGGCCAATTCGGTGAATATAGTCATCGTGTGTTTGGGGGATGGTGTAGTTGATCACATGAGTGATGTCATCAATGTCGAGTCCTCGTGCGGCAACATCTGTTGCAACAAGAATGTTTGTATGGAGAGTTTTGAACTCTGTTAGGGCGCGAGCGCGCTCCCTTTGGCGCTTGTCTCCATGGATTGAACCAGCACGAAAACCATTTTTAATTAGGTCAATTGAAAGTCGTTCTACACTTCTTTTTGTTTCGGCAAAAATTAAGACCTTTTCGAATTCTGGAGTTGAGAGCATTTTATTTAGCTCATCAAATTTTGATCGTTCGTCCCTGACGCGAATAATATCTGCGTCAACATTTTTTGAGGTTTCTCCAGAACGAATTTCAACCATAAGTGGATTGCGACAAAATTCTGCAACAAGAGCGCGAATGCGAGGAGGCATCGTAGCGGAAAAGAATAGCGACTGACGCTCTTTGGGGAGTTTGGATAGGATATTTCGAATATCGATAATAAAACCCATGTCAAGCATGTGATCAACTTCATCAATGACAACATTGTTGAAAGAGGCGAGATTAAGTATTCCTCGTTCTGCTAGGTCTTTCAGACGACCGGGTGTTCCAACTACGAAGCTTGGATTTGCGCGGAGGCTTCGGATTTGTGGGAAGATCGGCATTCCTCCTACGCATATTGCTGAAAAAAGGCCCGATCCGAATGCAAAAATTCTAAACTCACTTTCAATCTGAAGAGCGAGTTCACGAGTTGGGGCCACAATCAGAACATTTTGTTTTGGATCTTTGGCTGCCTTGTGAATTAAAGGGAGAAGAAAGGCTGCGGTTTTTCCTGTGCCTGTCTGCGCAAGCCCAACAAGGTCTCGTCCTTGGCTAATAGCTGGGATCGACTTGTCTTGAATTGGGCTTGGAGTTACGTAGCCTCTGGCAGATAGGTTTCGGAAAAGGCCATCTGCAAATTTAAAATCAGAAAATGAATTCTCGATTTTATGCTCTATTTTTGGAGCACTGACAGAGGCTTTTTGGATAAATCGAGACACGTCAATATTCTCGCCGAATCGCTTTTTTGGGCGACTTTGAAAGCGAGATTGAGGACGAGCACGAACACTATTACTAAACCTATTTTGGTTATATTTCATACATATCTATTGGTTGCCCGATAGATACGATGAGAATCAAATGAAATTCAACCGCCTATGAGACAAAATTAATATGTAACAAGTATACCATACCCCATTAAATAATGCAACCTCGGGGTA
>JBBUBG010000092.1:0-3842 GCA_038058345.1 Patescibacteria group bacterium
CTCAACACCCCGGTGTTGTGTCGGCCGCGTTTCGTGCGCTCGCCGAAGCGCTCGGCATTCCGCCATGGCTCGGCCAGTTGATTGGATGGATCGCGCTCATTTGTGCTATCCTCTCGCCGATTGGTTGGCTTCTGATTCTGCTCGCCCCCTTTCTGGTGCACGGTTTGCGACTTTTGCTCGGCCTTGCCGAGTGGGTCATCGCAAGCCGCACCCAAAAATGTGGCCAGAGCTAGCTCAAACGGTTTTGTAGATTTCACCAAAAAAATTTGCTGTGCATTATCGGCTCGAGAGGTGCCGTGATTCACTCCGAATCAACCTCTCTTCTAATTTATTCATGAGACAAATAGTCTCGTGGTCAAATAGAGGAATTAGTAGATGGAGTTGGAAGATAATTTGGTTAGTGTAATATTGTAAGGGTATGGACACTTATAATTGGTATTCACAATTAATCAAACCTTGGTGGTCACCACCAGCCTCGCTTTTTGGGCCAGTCTGGTCAGCGCTTTACGCAATAATCGCAGTCTCTTTAGGTGCGGTTTTTTATAAGGCATTCACCAAACAGATCCCGTGGATGGTTGCATTGCCATTTGCATTAAATCTTATTTTTAATTTTGCATTCACGCCAATACAATTTGGCCTCAAGAATAATTTACTCGCAGCGACCGATATTCTACTTGTTCTCGGAACGCTCGTCTGGGCGCTTAGTTCTGTCTGGAAATTTTCTCCAGATTTGCGCTGGGTTGTTTATGCCAACATCCCATATCTCCTCTGGGGTGCCTTCGCAACCTGTTTGCAATTAACAATAACTTATCTTAATAGATAAAAAATCTTGTCGTATGAAAGGATACAATGGAAATATTGAAAGTGAGACTCTAGAAAATTCGAATTTTCGAAAAGTGCTTTACACGGCGAAGCATTGCCAGCTTGTTGTAATGTGTTTGACGTCGGGGGAGGAGATAGGAATGGAGACTCATGTGGGCAACGATCAGTTTTTTCGTTTTGAAAAAGGAAAGGGCCGAGTAATAATTGACGGGAACGAAAATCAGGTTTCGGATGGTAGTGCTGTGATAATTCCTGCTGGCTCACAACATAATATTATAAATATCGGGGAGGGTGAGTTAAAAATGTATACAATATATTCGCCGGCACATCATCAAGATGGAACTATTCACACAACAAAAGCCGAAGCGGAATCAAGCAAAGAGGAGTTCGACGGAAAAACGAGTGAGTAGGCACTAAGGGTTCTTTTTGCGTGAAATAGGAGTATTATTAGGGTAGTATCATGATATATAGAAACTTAAAAAAGATTCTTGCGAGTTTCGTTCTTCTAGTTTTAATCGCTTTTGGGTGGTTTTATTCTATTTCTAAATCTGATCAATCTGTAACCCCTGTCGGCTTGTCATTGGTCGAAATAACAGAACAGGCGCCATTGAGGCCATTGGTAAAAATTAATGGAGTAGAAATTCCTGTGGAAATTGCCACGAGTAGCGCAGATGTTCAAAGGGGTTTGTCTGGTCGGTTATCTCTGGATATGAAAAGCGGGATACTTTTTATTTTTGAGAGAGCCAGTATTTATAGATTTTGGATGCCAGACATGCATTTCCCGATTGATATAATCTGGATAAATAATGGAAAGGTTGTCGATATTTCAAAAAATGTCTCAAACGAGTTTGATGCGAAGAACCCGCGTTTTTATATGCCCTCTCGTCCGGCCATGTACGTTCTTGAAGTTAACGCCGGATTTTCAGATCGTGAAAACATTTCAATTGGAGATTTAGTTACTTTAGAGAATATTGATGAATAGAGATGAAAATAGAAAAAGTTATTGAAAAAGATAAAGAATTATGGAAGGACTTTGTTAGGGAAAATTGTCCGACAGTAGGAGGTTTTATGCAATCGTGGGAATGGGGGGAGTTTCAAGAAGCTAGAGGTAGAACGATTGATAGATTTTTTGTAGTTGATGGTAGCGAGAAAGTCGCGGCGTTCACGATTGTTCATTATTCATTGCCACTTGGAATGAAATATGGATATTCCCCGCGAGGTCCCGTGATCGCGCTTTCTTCAGAAGATAAATTTATCGAAATATGTGAGGTCATTCGGCAGTGGGCACTTAAGGAGTTATCTCATCTGCTTTTTCTGCGAATAGAACCAGCATTGTCGTGTGTTCCTCCAGGGCTCATTGGGAAAAATTTTAAAATTCCAAGCTATTATATTCAACCAAAACATAATCATGTCGTTTCTCTTGGAAAGAGCGAGGAGGAAATTCTTAATTCCTTTCATGCGTCTACAAGATCAAATGTTCGGAGGGCAGAGAAGAGGGGCGTTACAACCCAGATCAAAGATAAAGTTACTCCGGATGAGTATATAAACTTTATCGAGATGATGAAGGATACCTGTGCAAGAAATAGTGATAAAAATCTTTATCCAAGTGATGAGTATTTTAAATCTCTTTTTTTAGTTTTATCGGAAGATCACTCCTTAGATGGAAAACACAGAAGGTTGGAATTATCGGCCTTTTACGGATTTTGTAATGGTGAGCCAGCTGCAACTTATTTTGTTTTATTTTTTGGAGATACGGCCACATATCTATATGGCGGGTCGCACGCGAAGTATTTGAGCTCGAAGGTAACAACGTACCTTCATTTTGAAGCAATGAAGGAAGCAAAACGTCGCGGTATGCGTTTTTACGATTTGGGGGGCATTGATCCAGTACGCTGGCCGACGCTTACGGATTTTAAGAGGCAATTTAAGGGAATCGAGTATTCATATATCGGGAATATTGATATACCTCTTCGCCCATTTTTATATAAGATATACAATATTGTCCGTTTTTTTAAAAAATAATATCGTGATACAATTTTAGAGTATAAGAATAATTATAAAAACGTGGCAAAAGGAAATAACGCACATCGCAAGAACGTAAAGAAGCCGAAACAGCCAAAGAAGAAGTAGCTGTCCCAAACCGCTTGACAAAAGTTAGGATTTAAGTATGATGGTATGCAGTGTTTTAGGCACGGAAACAACGTCGAGTTTCTTAGAATTAGCAAGAAAGCAAACATGACTGGAAAAATTAAAACTCTAGTTCCTGCAAAAGGATTTGGATTCATTGAACGCGAAGGCGAAGCAAAGGATCTTTTCTTTCATTCAAGCGCCCTCGAGGGTGTAATGTTTGACGATTTGAAGCAAGGAGACATTGTCTCTTTCGAAGTCGTTGACGGTATGAAAGGCCCAGCTGCAGAACACGTAACACGCGCATAAGCGCATGTGAATAAAAAAGGGTGAGCCCGAAAGGGCTCACCCTTTTTTAGTTTCTAAAAAAAGTCTATAATGGAACATTAAATTAAAAATATGTTCCATCCAAAATATCTCGTCTTTCATATTGCTGCCGTTTGTTTGCCGATTGCTATTATCGCAATGGCGGTCGGGAGGTAATTATATGAATTTTTGGTTTTTTAAAAAAAGAGTTTCTCGGATTTTCAAAAAACGCCGATTCTTTAAAGAAGATAAAATAATTTTTGAGGAGCGTAAAGCTGAGGCGCGTGACCTGGTCCTTGGGAGAATCCAAGAATTAAATAAAGTTTATAATTATTCCTACAAAAAAATTAGTATTAAAAATATGATTAGCCGTTGGGGGAGCTGTTCTCGTAATGGGAATTTGAGCTTTAATTATCGGCTCGTACTTTTGCCTCCGAATCTTGTTGATTACGTCATTGTTCACGAGCTCTGTCATCTCGGAGAGTTCAATCATTCAAGAGATTTCTGGAATCTTGTTGCTCGCACTTTTCCTGATTATCAAAAACTCAAGGAAGAATTAAAGATGGGGAGTATCTCAAGGGCGCTTG
>JBBUBG010000093.1:0-4122 GCA_038058345.1 Patescibacteria group bacterium
GCTGTCAACAGATTTCTGCCACTTTACCATCAAAGAGCTCACATTGATCTTGAGCGTACTCGCTTTTTTTTGAGCGGTGGCAAGAGCTTTTTGCTGTTGCGTAAGAGTACGGTTAGCTTGCTTCAGCATATTCGGGAACTGCAGGCTCATCTCCGCTTTCTGCATCTCATCATTGATGGTCTGTCGTATCTCATTCATATCTTCCAACCCAACATTTTGCATATCATCAAATGAGACTGCGGTCTTTGCCTTCGCAATGATTTCCTTCGCCTGTTGGATTGCCGTCTTTAGATCACTGGACGAAATACCGCCCTTTTTTTCGATTGCGGCAATCCTCTTTTCTATAGAGGCGATTGCTTTATCCATTTGCTTCGTGCCCTGTTGGGCATTTTTCAACATCTGTTTTTGCTGTTGTTCCTGCATTTTCTGAAAATCTGGCCCGCCCTGCTGCCCCTGTCCTCCTTGCTGACTCTGTGATTTAGATCCCCCGCCATTATTATTGCCACTCCTATCTGGGCCATTCCCATTCTGACCAGAGCCTGGATTAAAACCTTGACCCTGATTAGGCCCCCCCTGTCCTCCTCTACCTTGTTGCGAGTTCTCTATTTTTTGCCAGCACACTTTATAACCACCATTATCCGTAGTGAGAATCGATCCGGAGCTATCTCCTGTGCATTTTTCTTGAGTTGGAGCGCAATACGCCTGACCATTATTGGTCTCAAGATTCCACCCTGAACTACAAATTCCTCCACTGGGTGCAATGCCACGATACGGTTGACCCTGTAAATCTCCATTTTTTTGCATATCGCCACTGTTCTGCCCTCCCTGCATCATCGGTTGCTGTGGGATCTGCACCTGCCCGTCGTTCGTTGGCGGAGGTGGTTGCTGTAGAGTGTCAGCGAGAACAATAGATCCACCTACAAATCCCACGAAGACAACTATCCCGATACCTAAAAAGTATGATACTTTCATATTGAGTTTAATAATTGAATAATTGAGGTAATAAACATCTCCTTATTTTATTATAGCACTGTTTCCATAAAAAAGTTATGCACAGGTTCTAAATAAAGACAGTTGAGTAGTGCAAAAGTCTGAATTAGATACGCGTGCTAGAATAGTGCTATGAGCAATTTTCCCTTCAAGCTTTTCATTCCGTTTTTTTTCGCGATATGTTTTTTGCCAGTCACCGCTTCTGCCGTGACCCGCACTCTTTACCTCGGATTGTCTGGCGATGATGTTGCTTCCGCTCAAAATCAACTTATCTCAAAAGGATATTTAGCGAGCGAAAAAAACAGTGGCTATTTTGGCGCACTTACGGAATCCGCTGTTAAAAAATTTCAATGCGAGCAAAAAATCGTCTGCTCTGGTTCTAAAATAAGTGGGTATGGAATAATTGGGCCAAAAACAATGGCGGCACTTGGAATAAAAGGTTCTCGGGCCTTTGAAATTTCTGGATGGATTCCCTATTGGAGAATCGCAACAGGAACCGCGGATGTTTTGCCCCACCTTTCACAACTTTCGAGTGTCATACCATTTGGGTTTACCATGAAAAATAATGGCACACTTTCAGACACGGCAGAATTAACAAAAGAACCGTGGCTTTCTTTCTTTAAAGAAGCTAGGCGCCAAAATGTTCTCGTTGTTCCCACTGTAATGTGGGGAAACGGAGAGACTATTCATAAGATATTAAGCGATTCAAAATCCAGAATCGCGCTCGAGGACGAAATCGCTAATGCAGTAAAAAGCAATAATTTTGACGGCATTGATATTGATTTTGAGGCAAAAAAGCACGAAACGATAAATTATTTTTCTACTTTCCTAAGAGGCCTTGATCTTAGAATGGGAAATAAACTAATTTACTGCACCGTCGAAGCACGGATGCCAATCGAAGATCGCTATCTTCCAGGCGACACAATTCCACCTGATGCATTAGACTACGCAAACGACTATGTAGAGATGAATAAATATTGTGATCGAATTGAAATAATGGCCTATGATCAGGGAACTGTAAGCAAAAAACTGAACAAGGCAAGATCAGCCCCATATGCTCCGGTCGCAGATCCAGACTGGGTCGAGAGCCTCATTACACTAGCCTCTAAAACTATCCCGAAAAATAAAATTATCCTTGGAATTGCGAGCTACGGATACGAATATACGGTTACCCCGATTCCCGGTGATGGATATCAATACAAACGCCTTTGGGCATTCAACCCAAAATATGCAATCGAGATCGCCACAAAACTTGGAATAACACCGACGCGTACTAGCGCAAATGAAATGGGGTTCACTTATGATTCAAGGATTTCCGAACCTGCCCCAAGCGTAGAATCATCACAGGTTCAACAAATAGCTTCTGCAACTACAACAACCGCCGAGAATAGTGGATCCACTGCAAAAAATAATCAGCCATTCAATTTCCTAACCTGGAGCGACAGCACCGCGATTGCAGAGAAAGTTGCCCTCGCTCGCAGACTAGGCATCCGTGGCGTCGCAGTATTCAAATTCGACGGCGGAGAAGATCCAAAAATGTGGGAAGTTTTAAAGTAGGATATAATAAAATCTATATGCAAAATGCACCTATTCCAACCAACGACAAAGAACGTGTTTGCGCCCTCGAGGGTTTGAAGCTACTTGATACGGCATCCGAAGAAAGATTTGATCGACTTACAAGGGAGGCTATCGAGAAATTTTCTGTCCCAATATCTACCATTACGTTAGTTGACAAGGATCGCGAGTGGTTCAAATCTGTCCAGGGATTAAAAACACGTGAAGGTCCGAGAAGCAGCTCCTTTTGCGGCCACGCCTTGATGTCAGAGGTGCTTCTAATTATCGAAGACACCCTGGAGGATCCTCGCTTCGCCGACAATCCGATGGTCAAAGGCGAACCATTTGTCAGATTTTATGCTGGAAAATCCCTATATGATCATGCCAGCAATTTACCTGTTGGAGTTTTTTGCATCAAAGATCACTCACCTAGAAAGATGAGCCCCGCTGACATTAATGATTTTCTTGATCTCGCTCATCAAGCGGAAGAAGAGATAAACAAAAAAATCTAACCTAAAAATTTGAGTCTCAAAAAATATCAGGAGTTTGTTCCCACTTTGGCAGAAAGGAAAATACTATCGCGAGCAAGAAAGAACTATTCAAAAAAGAATTTCTTAACGATCGCGCAACTAAAATCGGATTTATTTTGAAATAGGGAACGGCAAGATTGTATATGTCTACGAAGTAAAACGCCGTACGAGCAGTACGTACTAAATTCCCATTATTCCCTTGCCATATTTACGGGGGGGGTACAATCAGGGGCATATTAGTTAAATAATTTATTCGATGTTTAATGAATCATTCCCAACGCAAGAATTTCCAACAGTAGAACAGAGGGAACAAGAGATAAACACAGAGAGTAGAACACGTGAGGATATTCGCAGGAAAGTTGAAGCTGGCGAAATTGAGCCTTCATCAGAGATAAAAGATGCCGTGGGTGCCAGTTCGAGGGCGTTTTGGGAAAAGTTTGATGAATATGTAAAAGGAATTCGTCATGGAGAGCAAATTTCGGCTCCGAGTCGAAATAAACACTTGCTTACTGCAACTGAAGCATTAAAAAGTAGCACGGGACTTTCTGGAGATAATTACGCGATAGCGGTAGGATATTGGGGAAAAATGTATAATGAAGCAGTTCGCGAAAGGAATATCCCTGTGGGTAAGAATGTAGTAGAGAAAATGGAAATAATGGACGATATATTGTACAGAGGAAAAATTCCCGAGAGTGTTAAAGTGCCGGAATAAATACTACAATCTAAACCTAAAGACTTATCACTAAATAACGATGGCCATCACTTGATTATGGGGATTATTGGGACAGCCACCGAATTTATAATACACTACAATTATGGGGATTATTGGGACAGCCACCGAATTTATAATACACTACAATTACGCCAAGAGTAGGGATCGATGAACGGCTCAAATGGTGGGAAATGAGCCGTTCATCGGCTCACGACCCCGCGCCGGTAGAACCCATCCTTTTAGCTCCTGGAATTTTTTTGGACGCCCGGCGTCCAAAGAAAATTTTTGGACCTTAGCGGACTCGAACCGCTTACCTCCTCATTGCAAATGAGGCGC
>JBBUBG010000094.1:0-2614 GCA_038058345.1 Patescibacteria group bacterium
GTTGCGATTGAGACAGCCAATGTTGTTCTAATGAAATCTGACCCATTAGATATACTTCGAGCAATAACCTTAAGTAAGGCAACGGTTCGCAAAATGAAGCAAAATCTCTTCTGGGCTTCCATCTACAATATCCTCGCGATACCGGTTGCCGGTGGAATCTTGTACCCAAGTTTCGGCATTATGCTTCGCCCGGAATTCGCGGCGCTTCTCATGAGCATTTCTTCGATAATTGTTGCTACGAATGCCGTATTACTAAAACGTGTCGAAAAAGACTTAATAACCATATAATATTCATAAGGAAAATAAAACACAAACAATCTAGAAGTTTGCTATAATATGCACTCCGATTATAATTAAAAAAATAAGTTTATGGAATGGACTGCTTTTATTGTTGTCATTGTTTTATTTCTCGTGACTTCACTCAAGGTGATTAAAGAATACGAGCGCGGTGTCGTGTTTCTTCTTGGTAAGGCTACTGGAGTGCGCGGGCCTGGGCTCATTATTCTCGTTCCTATTTTTGAGAAAATGACACGCATCATGTTGCGAACGGTTACTATGAACATTCCTTCGCAGAAGATTATTACGAAGGACAACGTCTCGATTGATATCGCGGCGGTTGCGTACTATCACATTGTTGACCCGATGAAGTCGGTTGTTGTTATTGAAGACGTGTACAATGCGGTGAATCAGATTAGCCAGACGACGGTACGAAATGTGGTGGGTCAATTTAGCCTCGATCAGCTTCTTTCACAGACAGTTGATATTAACGCGCAGATTAAAAACGTAATCGATGCTCATACCGAGCCATGGGGTGCAGAGGTGACAGCGGTAGAAATAAAAGATATTGTGTTGCCCGACAACATGCAGCGTGCAATGGCAAAGGAAGCCGAGGCAGAACGAGAGCGTCGAGCGAAAATCGTGGCGGCGGAAGGTGAGTTTCAGGCGGCAGTAAAGCTTGGTGAAGCGGCGGATATTATCTCACAACACCCGGTGGCACTTCAGCTCCGCACTCTTCAGACGATGGCGGAAATCAGTGTTGAGAAAAATTCCACGATTATTTTCCCTGCGCAGTTTATGACGACAGTCGCGGAGGCGATAAAAATGGTCAAAGGAGACAGATAGATAATTTTTTAATAAAATAAAATGAATGAAGTTTATAAAGGCCCAAGCGCAGAAGAATTGGAACAGCGAGCGCAAAATGAGCAGTATGAAGCGTGGATGAGTGAGCATCCAGAATTATCAGTTGCATCAGAAGTTTTGATCGAATGTGGGCCAATGATTGTAGAATTTGAGGGGCTAATAAGTTCATTCGAGGCGACGTATTCTCTGGATGAACTTCATTCAATTGTTGACCTCACTCCGGAAGAGGCTCCGAACCATCCCCTAAGAGAACCAGCGAAGAAGGCGCTAATCCCAGTCGTTGATCTCCTGACTAAACTGAAAAATAAGACAGATATTTCTACCGAAAAATATGAGGAATTAAGGATGGAGTACAAAAAACTTTCAAGGGCAGTTGGAATGATCAATAATAACAAAGTTGACCACGATAGGTAGCATTAAATAATGAAAAAAATTTAGTATATAAAATCTGACGATCGTCGCGTTTTATATACTAATTTTTTTTGTAATTAATTGTTGAACTCGGGTTTACAAAAAGTTGACAGTTTGGAATAGGCGTGGTAGCTTCGTTGATAGGGAGGTGTTCTTGATGACAGAGAAATTGAAAGTTTTTGGAGAAGAGCTGGCGGGGGAGGTTGTTCGCTTGAGAAGAAGTGGACTCTCTTTCCGCTTGATGGCAAAGGCTCAACGTATAATCAAGTGGAGGTCAAAAGTGCCGAGTTGGCATTTGAACTCCCTCCTGGTCTGGACGATGATAAGGAGGAGCCGACTTGTTCGGCCATTCTCCTTCACCGAAAGGGGAACCCTTTCCGTTGTTGCCTAATTGAGGTCGTAGTGAATAGTGCCCGCGAGACGTCGAGTCTCGCGGGCGCTAACTGTTTCTGCTATAATTTAATAATTATGGAACAGGAAGATAGAATTCAACATATTGAAAAGATGGTTGCTGAAAATAATCGCATTTTAAACAAAATGCAGTCGCACCAAAAATGGGGGCGGATATTTAAGGCTATTTATTGGATTATTATTTTGGTTTCTTTGTACTCGAGCTACGTTTATCTCGCCCCGTTACTTTCAGCTTTTATCGATAATTTTGCTGAAATTCAGAAAATTATCGGAGGATTTGGTTCTAGATAGTCTGTATTAGATCGGAGATTGAAGCATTAAAGAAATTTTGATAGGATAGACGAACGCCACCGTAGCTCAATGGTAGAGCATGCGCCTGAATCTTCGGGCCGTTTGACAGCAATGTCAGAATGAAAATTGGGTGAATTCGGGGAAGGGCATCGAAAGATGCATAATCCCGAGCCAAGCCCTAAATTAATTTAGGGAAGGTGTAGAGACTATCTCGCAAGAGAGTACTCCGGAATAGCCGGCGGAAGCGCCCAACTCCCCACGTGGGAGATGATATAGTCCAAGTACGCTTGGAAGAGCGTGTGACAGGTGTTCGATTCACCTCGGTGGCACAATTATAAAAGCCCGCTTGCAAGCGGGCTTT
>JBBUBG010000095.1:0-4429 GCA_038058345.1 Patescibacteria group bacterium
TGGGTAAAAAAGTTGATCTCCTGACGCCGGATTCCATTAGTAAATTTTTTCGTGATAAAGTATTGAACGAAGCCGAACTGATCTATGAGGGAAGATAAGGTTTACTTACAGCATATTCTCGAATCGATAACGAACATTTCAGAGTATGTTGGTGTGCTGGACGAGTCTGCTTTTTCAAAAGATAAGAAAACTATAGCAGCTGTGATTCGAGAACTGGAAATAATAGGCGAGGCGGCTAATAATTTGAGTGACGACTTCAAGAAGAAACACTCGGAGATTCCGTTTAGGAACATGATAGATATGCGTAATTTCTTGACCCACGAATATTTCGGAGTGAATGCAAAAGTGGTTTGGGATACCTACAAAATCGACCTGCCTAGATTGGAAGAAGTAATTAGGAACGTATAAGTTTTCGATATTCGCATTTTTGGCGGAGCGAAGTACCCAGAGTTCAGTAAAAAATAGTCATCGTCGAAATCTGCTGATTTAGACGCGATTTTTACGCATAAAAATCGGGCGCCAATGAGGACTTTTTAACCACTAGCGAAGCCACGACCAGAAGTTAATTTTAGGTGAGTATCGTAGTCGCGAAGGCGACGAGGATGAGCAAAAACTCACCAGAGTTTTATGCGCTCACCTAAAATTAACTTCTGGTCGTGGCGAAGCGCCAATCTCTTGCAATTTAATGAGGTTTTGGTAGACTAGAAATTCATGGAAAACACCATAGAAAAGAAAGCCTTTGTGGAGTCTGCCTTCAAGGCCGGGGCGCATTACGGTTATGCTCGCACTCGCAGGCACCCTTCTGTTAAGCCATATATTTTTGGCGCTAAAAACAATACAGAAATTATTGATCTAGAAAAATCTTTTGATCTTTTTGAGACAGCAATGGCGTTTGTTAGAAAGCTTGGTTCCGAAGGAAAGCAGATTGTGTTTGTTGGAAACAAAACAGAGGCCAAACAGATCGTCCACGAAGGTGCTGCCAAAATCGGCATGCCAGTAACTCTCGACCGCTGGATTGGAGGTACTTTAACTAACTTCCCAGAAATCAAAAAGCGCATTGCCCGCCTCGAAGACCTTCGTCAAAAGCGAGCTACTGGCGCACTAAATGTTTATACCAAAAAGGAGAGAATCAATTTTGATAAAGATATTGCAAAGCTCGAGCGTTTTTTTGGAGGGATGACCGAATTAAAAGGTTTACCAGCTGCAATGTTCGTTGTTGATCCTCGCAAGGAGCACACTGCCCTTCGTGAGGCGCTCCGAATGAACGTACCTGTCATTGCCCTCGCTGGCTCTGACTGCGACATCACACTTCTAACATATCCTTTAGTTGCAAATGATGCCGCTCGTTCAAGTATTACTTTTGTTGTGAACGAAATTGTCAGGGCCTACGAAGAAGGGAAGCGGATGATCCCTACCGTAGAAAATACAGTTCCTCCATCCGCCATCGTTTAAAAATTAAATTTAGTTTTTATGGTTACTTTAGACGAAATCAAAGAGCTTCGTGATTTGACTGGTGTTTCGATCATGCAGTGTCAGCAGGCTTTAGTTGCCGCTGGCGGAGACAAAGCAAAGGCCCTTATCGAACTAAAGAAGAAAAGCTCTGCAATTGCAGACAAGAAAGCTGATAGAACTTTGGGTTCGGGGGTTGTGGGTGTGTACAGTCACGGTGGAAACATTGGAGCTATGGTCAAATTGCTATGCGAGACTGATTTTGTTGCCAACAATCCAGAATTTCGTGAGCTAGCCTCCGATATTGCAATGCACGTTGCAGCTATGGCGCCAGAATTTGTATCTGATAAGATGATTAGTGAGCCTTTGCGAGAGGAATTGAAGTCGTCGTTCCTTGCCGAGGTTAGTGGGATGCAAAAGCCAGATGAAGTTAAGGCTAAAATAGTTGAAGGAAAATTGGCCTCTTATTTTGGTGAACGCACCCTCCTTGATCAACCGTTTGTAAAAAATGGAGACATGACGGTTGGTCAATTAATCAAATCTGCAATTCAAAAATTTGGAGAGAATATTCAAGTTGAATCTATTTCTCGGATTGCAGTTAAATAAATATCAAAATGTACCTACTACTATCAGTCTGGATAGCATCGATAATTTTCTTGATTGTCATGCTTGCTCCAAAAGTGAGGTCAGTGCGAGCAGGTGAATACGGAAAGCATAATCATCATGGATTATATGCCGTAATAAAGCCTGTTTTACGCGATGCATATAAACATGCCTTAGTCGCATTGGAGTTTACTGTAAATTTTTCTTACCCATATATTTCAAAAACAATACTTTGGGTAAGTATGAAGGTTCATGCGCTTGCACTTCGCACCTCGTATCGTTTGGCGCGTTTTGCTTATATGATTAAAGGACGTGGGAATGAGCTTGCCTCAATGCCACGTGAATCCGCCTCTTTTTTCCTTCGGGATATGGCGGAGTTCAAAAAAACGTCCATTCCCGGCCGTATCGACTTCTAGTTAGGAATTCTTAAAAGACAGATCTACTTTGTTGTCTTCGTCGCTCAAACCTTCAATGTACTTGACGTACATCTCAGGTTTTCGCTCCTCGGCGCCTTGGATTTAGGCTTTTTATAAATCATCTGGCGTTTACTGGAGCTAGATTATAATGTAAGCTAGAATATCAATAGTGAGTGCCACCTTAGCTCAGTTGGTAGAGCAACGCTTTTGTAAAGCGAAGGTCCCCAGTTCAAATCTGGGAGGTGGCTCAAAATAATATGAACATCCTTATCACCGGGGGCTCCGGATTCATAGGTTCACATCTGGGAGAAAAACTACTCGCGAATGGACACGATATTACTATCGTTGATAATTTTTTCTCGAGCAAGGTTGAAAATGTTGCCCGCCTAAAAAGTAACCCCAATTTTAAAATAGTTGTACATGACATCACCTACCCGATTGAGGTTCCTGGGCATTTCGATCAGGTGTACAATCTTGCTTGTCCCGCATCTCCTGTTTGGTATCAAAAAGATCCCGTTCATACTATACGAACCAATGTCCTCGGCATGATCAATGTTCTAGACTTTGCACGACGGAATAATGCGCGAGTCTTGCAGGCTTCCACCTCTGAAGTGTACGGAGACCCGATGGAACATCCACAAAAAGAGACCTACCGAGGAAATGTGAACACTCTGGGGCCACGAGCTTGCTACGACGAAGGTAAGCGCGCGGCAGAGACTTTGTGCATGGATTATCATCGACAATACGGAGTTGATGTCCGGATTGTCAGAATTTTTAACACGTACGGGCCGCGGATGGCATCTGATGATGGAAGAGTAGTTTCAAACTTTATTCTCCAGGCACTCGCTGGAAAACCGATCACAATGTACGGTAGCGGTTCTCAAACTAGAAGTTTTCAGTATGTTTCTGACCTAATCAGGGGATTTATTTTAATGATGAATCAGGATGGGTTTATTGGACCAGTGAATATCGGAAATCCAAATGAGTTTACAATCAAACAGCTTGCCGAAAAAGTCATTGCACTGTGCGGATCCAAAAGCGAAATTATTTATGAAGCGCTACCTGAAGATGATCCAAAACAGCGTCAGCCTGACATTTCTATCGCAAAGGAAAAGCTAGGCTGGGAACCTCTAGTTATGCTCGACGAAGGACTTCCAAAAACCATTGAATATTTCCGTACTTAAAAAACTAAGCTTCCTGGCTTTGATTAGTTGAGATTTTTTGATAAAGTGAGTTGGAGCTAGAGTAAAGTGGCTCAAAAAAATGCCTGGTCATATTCATCCATTAAGCCAAGTCATTCGCAAGGTAACGGATGTTTTTATTGACCTCGGATTTTCTGTTGTGCAGGGTCCGGAGGTTGAAACTGAAGAAAATAATTTTGACCGCCTGAATGTACCTAAAGATCATCCTGCAAGAGAGATGCACGACACATTTTTTCTGGAACCAAAAGAAGATCACAAGCTTTTGCGAACCCACACATCGCCGGTACAGATTCGCTATATGATGGAGAATAAACCGCCGATCAAAATCGTCGTTCCTGGGCGGGTTTTTAGATACGAAGCCACTGATGCAACTCATGAAGTGCAGTTCTATCAGATTGAGGGGTTATGGGTAGATAATAAAGTATCGCTTGCGGATCTTAAAGGTACGCTGACTCACTTCTTTTCGAAATTTTTTGGACAGGAAATCGCAATCAGGCTCCGTCCAAGCTATTTCCCGTTTGTTGAGCCAGGCGTAGAAATAGATATGTCCTGTTTTAAATGTAGTGGAAAAGGCTGCCCGATTTGCAAACAGACAGGCTGGATTGAAATTATGGGAGCCGGAATGGTTCATCCTTATGTGTTAAATTCGTGCGGAATAAATCCGCGAGATTACCAAGGTTTTGCTTTTGGTGTTGGAGTCGACAGAATTGCGATGCTCAAATATGGGATTGATGACATCCGACTTTTTTATTCAGGAGA
>JBBUBG010000095.1:4529-5786 GCA_038058345.1 Patescibacteria group bacterium
GAATTGCGATGCTCAAATATGGGATTGATGACATCCGACTTTTTTATTCAGGAGATTTGAGGCTCATCAATCAATTTTAATTATGAAAATCTCAAGAAATTGGCTTCAGACATATTTTAAAGATCCGCTACCTTCATCGGACGAGATTAGAGAACTGTTTATTTTTCACTCATACGAAGTCGAGGGAATAGATATAATCGGAGATGATTCTGTCTTTGATCTGTCTATTTTGCCGAATAGAGCCCACGATTCACTCTCACATATTGGAGTCGCAAAAGAGCTCGCGTCTCTTTTGCCAAGAGAAATGATTTTATCGTCGCTGGGAGATGCGAAGCGCTTGAACGAGGACACAGAGGCATTCGTTTCTTTTAAAGTTGAAGATTCCGGCATCGCAAGTAGGGCTATGAAGTGGTATGTGCAGGATGTGAAGGTCGGAGATTCTCCAAAGTGGCTGGTAGATTATCTAGTTTCCGTTGGTCAACGCTCAATCAATAATATTGTTGATGCAACCAATTACATAATGCTTGAGACAGGTCAACCGGTTCACGCTTTTAATTATGATGCTATTGCTGGCGCGAATATTAAAAATATTACGATTAGATTTGCGCACGACGGGGAAAAAGTTACGCTACTCGATGGAAAGGAAATTGCTCTTGATGGAGCAATCCCCGTGATCGCAGATGATAACGGCCCCCTAGATATTGCTGGAATTAAAGGCGGAATGAAATCTGGAATCAATCAAAATACAAAGCGCATCTTACTTTCTGCCTGCAGTTTTGATTCGAAAATAATCAGAAGAGCTTCAAAAAAACTTGGGATGAGAACGGATGCTTCGGTTCGTTTTGGTCACGATCTCTCGCCATGGCTTGCTGGACTTGCGATAGAAAGACTTGCTCAGCTTATTAGTTCTATATCTGGTGGAGTAATTGCAAAATTTCCCATTGATATTTATCCTCTAAAAGATCGCGCCTATAAAATTGGTACATCTCTCACGGAGGTTAATTCACTTCTCGGGTCAGATTTAACCACGGATGAAATTGGTAACACTTTTAGACGGCAAAGATTTGATTTTGAAATTGTTGAACCCAGATTGAGGGTGCTTGAAACTGCACGTGCGGCAATAGGAAAACCATATAAATTAGGGGCCTCCGTTACCAATGACGCTCCATCACTATTCGATTGTTCGTCGCTCGTTGCATACGCATACAAAGAAGCGGGGATTTCCGTTCCGAGAATTTCAGTTGATCAGTTCGTTTT
>JBBUBG010000096.1:0-1463 GCA_038058345.1 Patescibacteria group bacterium
CGTGGATATGGGATAAAATCGCAGGACTGTTCTCACGGTCCTAGCAAGCAGGAAGGGAACGGGTGTGGATAACACCCATTGTTTTAGGGTAGGAGTATGCGTATAATATCCCTAACGCTCAGTTAGAGGGATAATTAAAGTGAAAATGTATGCGTCATAAAAAGCTTGAAAAACTAGTTCGTCATTATGGAAAATCAGTAGACGATTTAATCACTGAGTGGTATCTGGACAAAAAATACTCAGCACTACAAATCTCGAAGAAAATTATTGACGAAACAGGTATCTGCGTCACCGCACGCGGTGTAGAATATACTCTCAAAAAGTTAAAAATTGGCAGAACCAGAAGTGAAGCTCGCAAGCTAGGTATAGTAGAGGGTCGTGTAGATTATTCACCTCTTCGCAAACCAATAAAGTCAATTGAATTACGGAGGGGTATCTCGTTAAAAGTACGCTTTGAAATAATGAAAAGAGATAATTTTCGTTGCGTACTGTGTGGACAGGATGCAAAGGAGACAAAACTTGTTATTGACCACATAGTTCCTGTTACTCGTGGTGGAACTAATGATGTCGCAAATTTACGGACTACCTGTAGTGCTTGTAACCTTGGAAAGATGATATACGAACATGAAAAATAGGCATTTTACCGTTCCTTTGGTGGATGACTTTCTTCTAAGCATTCGAACAAGCAATTACTCTTCGGAGACGCTCTACAACTATGAGCGTGACCTTTTAGTATTTGAAGGATTTTTGCGGGATGATATACATATTCACTTTGACAAAGTGTCCAAACGTTCCATTGACCTATTTAAGGCATATCTTACATCGCGAGATAGAAAGACTGCTGATGGTATTGGAACGCTTGAAAAGTTGTCGGCAGGTTCAATTAACCGAACGCTATCAAGTCTCCGGAGCTACTTCAAGTACCTTGTTGATATGGATTACAAGGTCCCAATATCGCCGAGTGCGATTAAATTGCTTAAAATGCCTCGTACACACGCACGGGTTGCAGAGTTGGAATCACTGGTCCAGCTGATTGAGTCGCCGATTAAGTTTGAGAAGGACAAACGTATTGCGCTTCGCAATCGAATGATGCTTGAAGTTTTATTCGCGACCGGTATGCGTATTTCCGAACTCTTGTCCTTGAACCGTGACCAGATTAACGATACGGGTAAAATCTTTATTCGTGGGAAAGGCAAAAAAGAGCGTTTCGTATATCTCACGGACCGAGCCAAAATCCTTCTCAAGGATTACTTACTCACGCGCGACGACGATAATCCCGCACTCTTTATTCCCTACAGCGGAAAAAATAGCGGGACGGCCAATGTCCGCATTTCCCCGAACTATCTGCAAATGAAAATCAAGCGGTATAAGGAATTACTTGGCATTATCGTTCCGACCTCCGCGCACTCGTTCCGCCACGGCTTTGCCACTTATTTGGCCGAGCAAGGCGCCAATCCGGCCGC
>JBBUBG010000097.1:0-2136 GCA_038058345.1 Patescibacteria group bacterium
TTTCACCAGAAATTTATTCGCTCCCTTTTTTGTCATGGCTGGGGTGGGCTACGCCAAAAGAATCACGGAAGAACCGCGACCACGAATTCCCCCTTTGCCTTCCCTTGCGATTGCAACTTAAGAAGAACCTCCGCTGGAGTTCCTGAAATAAATTGCTCAAAAATCTTTGTCATTTCTCTGCCAACTACAATCTGCCTTTCCTTTGCCATTTCCGCAAGTTCTTTTAGTGCTTTTTCGATGCGGTGGTTTGATTCGTAAAAGATAACCAAGCGAGATGACTCTGCGATTTCCCGAATAAGAGTCTGGCGCCCTTTTTTATGTGGCAAAAAACCTAAAAAAATAAATTCGGAAGATGGAATGCCTGCGACAGAAAGAAATGTCGTAAGCGCGGAAGACCCTGGAATCGGCACAATGGAAATATCTGGAGCTTCTAGTCTGACGCGTGCGACGAGTTCGCTCCCAGGGTCAGAGATCCCTGGAGTACCCGCATCCGTGACGAGAGCACACGACTCGCCCATTTTTAGCCTTGAAATGAGCTCGCTACCAGCTTTTTTTGCGTTCATGGCGTGATATGCAATTAAGCTTTTTTTGATCGAATAGCGATTAAGAAGTCTGCTCGTTACCCTCGTATCTTCACACGCAATAAAATTTACCTCACCCAAAATACGCAAAGCTCGAGCCGTAATATCTTCAAGGTTGCCGATGGGAGTTGCGACAATATAGAGAGTGGACATGCCCCACTTTATACCAGAGATAATCAGTGCTGTCCAGTGATCAGCTCCTCGCAAAAATTAGAAATGTCTCCGGCGCCAAGGCAGACAATGACATCACCGTTATTCGCTGTTTTGGAAATGTGATCCGATATTTTCTTGAAATCCTCTAAATGAAGGGCGTCGATGTGATGTTTTTTTATTTCAGAAACAAGCATCGATGAATCGATGGTAGAATCAAAAGCTTCCCTTGCGCCATAGATTGGAGCGACGACAACAGAGTCGGCATCATTAAAACTTTGAGCAAACTCGTCTATGAGTAATTTGGTTCGAGAATAAAGATGGGGCTGGAATACTGCAATAATCTTTTTGTCTCTAAATTTCTCGCGAGCGCCATCAAGTGCTCCGCGAATCTTTTGGGGATTGTGAGCATAGTCGTCATAAACAAGCGCCCCATTCCCCGTCGCTCCTAGATACTCAAAACGGCGCCATGTACCATTAAATTGAGATAAGGCTTTTTGTATTTCGATATCATTTATTCCTAAAAATTGCCCCACGGCAAATGCTGCTTTAGCATTAGCAATATTATGCTTTCCAGGCACAGCGAGATTTACTCCTAAACTAATTTCGGAGTAGTCGATGATTTTACATTTCGCAATTATAAGAATTGGAATAAGTTTTAAATTTTTTAAATCACAAATGAGAGCGCCGTCGGCCGGAATTTTTGAGGCAAGCAGGGTGAAGGCCGATTGAATGTCCTCCATATTTTTATAATAGTCGAGATGATCAAGGTCGACGTTTGTGATCACCAAAATCTGCGGAGAAAGATTTAAAAAAGCTCGCCGATATTCATCGGCCTCGACCAAAAAATATACACTTTTACCAGCGACAAAATTAGTACCTTGTAGAGTGCGAGATCCCACCGCTTCCAAACCAAAGTCACCCGGTTTCAATAAAGAACCGACAATCACGGTTGGATCGAAACCTCCCTCACGCATAATTTTAGCAATCATTGCGGTGGTTGTAGTCTTTCCGTGAGTTCCCGAAACAGCAATGGTAACCATCTTTTCTGAAATCACCTTGAGCATTTCAGGGTATGAAAGCATCGGAATTTTTAAATTTCGGATCGCTTCCAAAAGTTCGCTCGCCATATCATTCCAGGCAACGCTGTAAACTATTAGCTCCGCATCTTTCGGAATTTGTTCAAGAGTTTTTCCAATTGAAATGGGTATTCCGATTTTTTCAAGCGCGCGGTTAATCGGAAAATCACCCAAGTCATTTCCCGTAACTCGCTTCCCTTGAGATTTCATCATCCTTGCGATGGCGGAAATCCCTATTCCGCCAATTCCCACAAAGTGAATTTTTTTAATTAACGCAATATCCATTAGTATCAAATTTAACTCTCGCTTGAGATAAATGCAAAAAA
>JBBUBG010000098.1:0-8563 GCA_038058345.1 Patescibacteria group bacterium
AAGGGCGCTCCGCCGAAATAATTGTACAAGTTTTTAATGCGGTTAATCCGATATCGAGCCCAGTTGTGGGTCGATTTACTTCACTGCGCATTAGAGAAGGTGGGCCGGTCACCATTAAATCTGGTAAAGAAAAGAAATTGACTCTCATTGGGATTCGTCCGGACGGAACGGAAGAGCCAATCGAATTTTCTTCATGGGTGACGGAGAATTACGATATCGCTACTGTTGACAGTGGTGGATATGTAAAAGGATACGATCCTGGCGTGATACAATTAAGCGTATCAGAAGGGAGTGTCCGAGCTCAAATTGTAATAATTGTGACTCCATAACTTCATGAATTTTTCAATACTATTATGAATGAAAAAAAAACAATTCGAGTTGCAATAAATGGCCTAGGGCGCATTGGGAGAGCTTTTCTTAAACTTGCTTACAAAAAAAGTGAGATTGAGATTGTTGCGATCAATGATTTGTCAGATATTAATAATCTTGCATATTTAATCAAATATGATTCCGCTTATGGCCGCGCTCAAATTTCTGCTGAAGCTAAGACCGGATCACTTATTATTGATGGTCGTAGTATTGTTTATCTTTCCGAAAAAGATCCTGAGAAACTACCATGGCAGAGCTTGGGCATAGATGTTGTTGTGGAATCGACCGGTTTTTTCTCATCACCCGAAAAGGCCGCTGTTCACTTAAAGGCTGGCGCGAAGCGCGTGGTTGTCTCCGCTCCCTTTGAAGGCCATCATGAAAATGGTGATGGAAAAAAAGATACAATTTTGATGGGGATAAATGAGTCAGACCTTGAGGGCTGTCTAATTTCTTCTAATGCCTCTTGTACGACAAATGCAGTAAGTCCCGTAATGCAAATTCTTGAGGAAAAAATTGGAATCGAAAAGGCCATTCTTTCAACAGTGCACGCATATACTTCGAGTCAGAGACTAGTTGATTCTCCTGATGAGAAAGATTGGCGAAGGGGACGAGCTGGTTCTGTAAATATTATTCCATCAACAACAGGAGCCGCCGTTGCGGTAACAAAAGCAATCCCAGCACTTGACCAAAAATTTGATGGGATTGCGCTCCGCGTGCCGATAATCACAGGATCACTTGCAGATATCACATTCATAACTAAGCGCAATACTACAAAAGAGGAGATAAATGATATTTTGGAAAAAGCCTCGATCGAAACTCGTTGGCAAAATATCTTAAAGATTACTCATGACCAGATTGTTTCCTCGGATATTATTGGCGATACGCATGCCGCAATAGTCGATGTCGCATTCACAAAAGTAGTAGGCGGAAATCTGTGCAAAGTTCTTTCTTGGTACGATAACGAGATGGGATACACCTCTACTCTTGTCGATCATGTAATTTTAGCTGGTCGTTTAACGCAAAAAATATGAAAATTGCAATTGCATCAGATCACGCAGGTTTTGATTTAAAAGAGCATTTAAAGATTTTTTTGACTACCCACGGACACGAAGTTTTTGATTTTGGTGCTCACGTCAGGGATTTTTCAGATGACTATCCAGATTTCGTTAGTAAAGTTGCATCGGCGGTTTCGAGTGATCCAAAAGATACAATCGGAATAATTATTGGAGGTTCAGGTCAAGGGGAAGCAATGGTGGCAAATCGCACTTCGAATGTCAGGGCTGCCGTTTTTTACCATTTTAACGACAAGATCGTTCGCCTTTCAAGAGAGCATAATGACGCAAATGTTATTTCGCTGGGAGCGAGATTTTTGTCTGATGAAGAGGCGGAGGCGATCATTCGAATATTTCTTGAGACACCTTTTTCGAATGACGAGAGGCATATTCGTCGATTAAAGAAATTTTAAAAATATCAATAAGTAATGAGATCATCTTCTGTAATTCCAGCCATAAGTGGAAGACACTTCTCCGAGATTAGTGCCAAGATTGATCTTGTCGCAGATTTTGTAGAGTGGGTGCACATTGATATAGCTGATGGTGAATTTGGCTCGCCGGCATCGTGGCCGTATGCGCAGGGCGGAATTGATCGCGCCGTAAAAGAAATGCAGACTCTCTTATTGCATCATCCAAATCTTTCTATTGAATTACATTTGATGGTTTCTGACCCGTCGATTTATTTACAAATTTGGAAGGAGTTACCAATAAAAAGATTTTTAATTCACGCAGAATCGAAAAATTGTCATCAAATCATTTCGCAACTAAAATCATGCGGATTTGGGAGTGGCATAGTTTTGAATTTTCAAACTCCAGTTGAAATTGTTTCGGAATTTAAAGAGGAGACAGATTATTTTCAGCTCATGGCAATCAAAAGCATCGGTCATTATGGTGAAAAATTTGACACCGGAGTCCTTGCTCGAATCAGAAAATTGAGAGAGATTCTTCCCGGTGCTATAATAAGTGTCGACGGGGGATTGAATTCCGAATTTGCATCTGACTCCCGCCTGGCTGGTGCAAATCAGATAGTTGCCGGTTCTGCGATTTTTAAATCAAATGATTCGAGACTCGCGATTAAATCTTTTTCGATAAATTAATTTGTATGAATTTACATTTACACGACGATAAAATTAAATTTTTAGAAATAAAGGCGAATCATATTCGCGAGTCGATTATTCGTGCGCTTGTCAGGGCGGGTTCCGGGCATACGGCAGGGCCACTTGGAATGGCCGATATTTTTTCATATCTTTATTTTCACGGACTACGTCATGATCCCAAAAATCCAGGCTGGCCAGACAGGGACAGGCTCGTTCTTTCAAATGGGCATATTTGTCCCGTTTTATATTCTGCAATGGCACATTCTGGATATTTTGAAGTCTCCGAATTTGAAACAACTCTTCGAAAATTTGGCTCTATTTTTCAGGGTCATCCACATCGAGATTTTTTACCAGCAGTGGAATCAAGCTCTGGGCCTCTCGGGTCAGGATTGTCCAAAGCTACTGGAATGGCGCTTGCGGAGAGAATCGATCACGGCAAATCTTCTAGTAAATTCTTCTTTTGCTTGATGAGCGACGGGGAACTCGATGCTGGAAATTCCTGGGAAGGAGCGCTTCTTGCGGGAAAAGAAAAGCTTCATAATCTTATTGCCATAATTGACCGAAATAATATTCAGATAGACGGCTTTACTGAAGATATTTTGCCACTCGAGCCTCTTGCTGATAAATGGAAAGCTTTTGGCTGGCATGTTCAGCAAATAGATGGTCATAATTTTTCAGATATTCATAGTGCAATCGGTGAGGCGCAAGCCGTTTTTGATGCTCCGTCCGTGATTATCGCCAGAACTATTCCGGGAAAAGGAGTTAAAGAGTTCGAGCGCAAGGTTGAGTGGCATGGCAAGTCTCCAAACAAAGAAGAAGCGGCAATGGCCCTAAAAGAGCTGCGCACTCTGGGTGGGAAAATTACGAGCGAACATGAGTAGCGTCATTTAATTTGATTTTAAATAAAATGTTAATTAAATCTCAAAAAATAAGTCCAAAGTTTTTCACAGAAAAGGTGGAGATGTTACCTGTTCGCAAAGGGTTTGGTGAAGGACTTTTGATCGCAGGAGAATCGGATGAAAGAATAGTCGGGTTGTGTGCTGATCTCACAGAGTCAACGCAGATGCATCTTTTTCGTAATAAATTTCCCCACCGCTTCGTTCAAATTGGCGTGGCAGAGCAAAATTTAGCGACAGTTGCTTCGGGGATGTCAGCAATGGGTAAAATTCCATTTATTTCTTCATACGCGATGTTTAGTCCGGGAAGAAATTGGGAACAGATTCGTACCACAATTTGCTACAATAATCGTCCGGTGAAAATAGCAGGGTCGCACGCAGGAGTTTCGGTCGGCCCAGACGGCGGGACTCACCAGGCGATTGAGGATATTGCAATCATGCGCGTGCTTCCTCGAATGGTTGTTATTGTTCCGTGTGATTCTATTCAGGCGAGGAAGGCTACCATCGCACTTGCGAAAACTGATTTACCGACATACCTGCGACTTGCCAGAGAAAAAACAGCAGTTCTTACGACAGATAAATCTCCATTTAAAATTGGAAAGGCGGAAATTTTATGGGAGGGCAAAAAGCCCAAGGTCGCAATAATTGCCTGTGGCCCGATGGTCGTAAATGCGCTCCTTGCCGCAAAAGAGCTGATGAAAAAAAAGATAGAAGTTATTGTGGTCAATAATCACACAATAAAACCTTTAGATGAAAAAACAATAATCGCAGTCGCAAAAAAGACCGGACGAGTCATCACAATAGAAGAGCATCAAAGAGCGGGAGGAATGGGCTCTTCGATCGCAGAGTTGCTTGCAGAAAAATTTCCAGTCCCGATGGAAATTATGGGAGTCCAGGATAGATTCGGGCAATCCGGCACGCCAGACGAGCTAATCGAATATTACGGCCTGGGCGTAAATTCTATTATAGAAAAGGTTCAAAAGATTATTGCGAGATAAAAAAACTAATTTAGGACCTGCGTAAGTCCTATACTTTTTTGGGTTTGTAGTTTTTGGGGGCGTGGGCGAGGAAATGTTTAATCTCCGACCTATTAAGAAGTCCTTCTCTTGCGCCGATTTTTTGGACGACAGACATTGAGTTAATTGGAGCCCAAAGCATCGCTTCTTTTAGAGAAAGGCCAAGAGAGAGCGCTGCAATAAAAGTGGAGGAGAATGCATCGCCGGCACCAGTTCGCTCGAATGGTGCACGAGGGTCGGGGTATGGTGGTATGAACCAGACATTTTCTCCGATTGCAAAATATGCACCAACTGGACCATCCGTAACGACTGCGATTTTCCCACTTATTTTTTGTAAATTTTTAGCGAGAGTAGCCGAGTTTGACGAGGGCTCGTCTTTTAAAAGTAGTGAGGCCTCTTCTTTATTTACAAAAAGAACTTCTGCTCTTTTGAAAAAATAGGCAAGTCTCTCTAGTCCCATATTGAGTTGAAAAGTACCAGGCTGAAATGCAAGTTTTGTGTGTGGATGAGTTTCGAGCCAGGCCTCTAGCTCTGAATGAAACTCGATAGAAGATTCTCCAAGAGATGTCAGGTAAAGCCATTCTGGGTGGCCGATGTCGGGCATGTAATATGGGTACTCTTCGTGTTTAACAAGAATTGTGCGCTCGTCGCCATACCAAAGTACATAATGGTAATTTGTTTTTTTGCCGGGATGGCTAGTGATAAATTTAGTTGAGACTTCTTCTTTTTGTAAAACTTTAATTTGGATTGATCCGAGTTCATCATCTCCTTGATTAGAAATGAGGGCGGAAGAAACTCCGAGTCTCGCGGCGGCAACCGCAGCATTCGCGCAGTTCCCAACAGCGTTGATCACCGTAACTGATTCGTATGGAATTTTTGCGCCATACGAAAGGCATACCTCTTTTTTGTCCTCGTCTAAATTTGTATGTACATGCGCATCTTTTAGTCGAATAAATGCGTCTGTTGTAATATCTCCGATGGCTACAAAATCTGAAGTTGTTTTCATCTCTATATTGTATGATAGAATGTTTCAGATGAGAACATTACGAGAGGTGATTATCGATGCAAAAGAGCGAAAGGTTGCCGTTGGTCATTTTAATTTTTCGACACTCGATGGTGCACATGCCATTGCGAGAGCGGCACGAATTCTAGGATTACCAGTTATTTTGGGGGTTTCTGAAGGTGAGAGGGATTTTGTCGGTGTCCGTTCTGCCGTAGCGATAACTTCTGCAATTAGGGCTGAATTTAATCAGGAGATTTATCTCAACGCCGATCATACCTATTCTGTCGCCAGAGTTCGTGAGGCAATTGATGCAGGTTTTGACATGGCAATTTTTGATGGCGCTAAATTGAGTTTGGACGAAAATATTTCGTCTGCAAAAGAATCTGTCAAGTACGCTAAAAAATGTGGGAGAGAAGTGCTTGTCGAAGGTGAGCTCGGTTATATTGGTCAATCCTCAAAAGTTTTTGATGAAATTCCAGAAGGAGCAGCGATTGGGGATGATCAAATGACAACGCCAGAGGAGGCGGTTCGTTTTGTAGCAGAGAGTGGAGTTGATCTGTTTTCTCCAGCGATTGGAAGTATTCACGGAATGCTTCGGTCTCACAAGAATCCAAATCTTCACATAGATAGTCTTTCTGCTATTTCAGCGGTACTTAAAATTCCGCTCGTTCTTCATGGTGCCTCTGGACTTGCTGATCAAAATGTTCGGGATGCAATTTCTGCTGGTATTTCTCTTGTTCATGTTAATACCGAGCTTCGCGTTGCTTGGCAAAGTGCGCTAAAGATTGCTCTTCAGGAAAATCCGGAAGAAGTTGCTCCGTATAAAATTCTCAAAGCATCATCCATCGCGATGGAAAAAGTTGTCGAGAATAAATTAAAACTTTTTAACAATTTATAAATCATGGCAAAGATTTTTGTAACTCGTTTAATTCCAGAGTCAGGACTTTCGCTCCTCCGGAAAGAGGGGCATGAGGTTGATGTGAGTGAAAAAGATGGAGTTTTGACAAAGAGTGAGCTTATTGAACACCTTTCCATGAAACCTTACGACGCGATACTTTCTCTTTTGACCGACAAGATTGATTCGGATATTTTTAATGCAGTTTTTTCTGCTAAAATTTTCGCTAACTATGCCGTTGGAGTTGATAATGTAGATTTGAAGACAGCGAAAGAGCGCGGAATTTCGGTTACAAATACTCCTGGTGTTTTAACAAATACAGTAGCTGAACATGCTTTTGCTCTTGTTCTTGCGTGTGCACATAGAATCGCGGAAGCTGACGCATTTACTCGCGCAGGAAAATACACTGGCTGGGCTCCTAAATTACTATTGGGTACCGACATTTCAGGAAAGACGCTCGGAGTTTTGGGGCTTGGAAGAATTGGATCGAGGGTTGCTCATCATGGTGTAAAAGGTTTTGGGATGAATGTTGTTTATTTTGATCCAAAAAGAAATGAGGATTTTGAAAAAGAATATGGTGCTCGCTACGCGAACACCCCAGAAGAGCTCCTTCCTCTTTGTGATGTCGTCTCAATCCACGTTCCTCTCCTCGACTCAACTCGTCATTTGATGGACGCGCGCCGACTTTCGCTTATGAAAAAGAATGCAATTTTAGTGAACACTTCTCGTGGGCCAGTCATTGATGAAAATGCACTTGTGGAAGCCTTGAAAAATGGAACAATTCGCGCCGCCGCGCTTGATGTTTTTGAAAATGAGCCGAAGCTTGCCCCCGGCCTTGCCGATTTACCAAATGTGATTCTCACTCCGCATATTGCTTCAGCCACAGAAGAAACTCGCGAAGCAATGTCGATGATGGCCGCGCAAAATATTATTGCCTTATTGAAAGGGGCAGTTCCTCCAAATCTAGTTGTGTGAGGCTAAGCCTCGCACATAACGATTTAGCACACAGGGGAGTCCTGTGTGCTAGGAAAAAGGGAGCCCCGAGCGCGAAGCGCTCGGGGCTGGAAGGGTGTCGGTGCCTACGACTAGGCCGAAACCCTCATGAATTTTTGGAGATACTCGAACATTTTTCGCACGGCATCTCCTCTCTGGAGAACTTTTGGGTAAACCTTGGCCTGACGTTTTGCGAGCGCCGTTCCAGTTTTCCCAAAGAGAATGTCTTCAATTTGCCTGGCGAGCTTTGATGGCTCGTCAGAACCTTTGATTGAGGCCCTGAGTCTGCATGGTTCCCAAACGCGAGAGCCACTTGTTGAGACCAGCCTCCTTTCTGCGAACGGATTCGCAAGACTGATAACAGGAATCTGTTGGTGTGCCGCTTCGATCGCAATGGAAGAGTTCCATTCTGCGACCAGAGATGCTCCCGGAACAATATGTGATGTCTTCATGCCGGGTGGTGTCAGCTCGACATTCACGGGACTCCACTGCATGAACTCCGCATAGATTTCAGGAGGAGTAACATCTCCTGGGTGGAGCGCAATTCGTACTTTGAATTTTGACCCTTTGATGAGGTATAGGGCACTTATGTAGTGCGGTCCAGTTGGCGATATTGATGCCGGCGCTTTTTGAGCCTGGCGCCAGAACTAGAATTTCATCCCATTCGACCTGAAGGTCTTTCCTGACGTTCTCCCTTGTGGTCTCTGGAAAAGAAAATTCCTCCCAGAGTGGATTGCCCACGGCGACACACTCCGCATTCGGAAAAACAGTTTTTGCTTTGCGTGCTTCTTCCTCGTTGAGCGCAAGAAAGAAAGCGCACTTTTCCCTGAACGGGGCGAACCACGCTCTCTCGTGGCAGTTGTAGGTGTCCCCATAAAAGCCGAAGGGGATATCACAAAGTATCGCGAAATTGCAAGCACTGATTTCGCATTCTGAGAGCTCTGGAGAAGAAGACATTCCAATCCCAAACACAAAATTATTAGCGTTTAAGGCTGTATCTATAAGATTGAGGCTTTGATGTGGTTTCCGTTTCTGAGATCAAGCGAAAACTTGAGACCTCTATCTCTTGCCCTTGCTCCCAGTTGTGAAAATGCTTCTGATGGCGCAAAATCTTGTGCCACAAGAAAAATGTGGTTTCTCACTGATTGCCCCTTTGTTAAGAACTACGTTTTATGTCGCGTTATTGCGATCCTTTTCCGTTTTGGATATTACCTTAAACCTATGATTTGTAAAGTGGCGTAA
>JBBUBG010000099.1:0-3165 GCA_038058345.1 Patescibacteria group bacterium
TTGATCCAGGGATTTCCATAAGAAACAGGAACTCCCATCCCGATCGAAAGATATGCATCAATTCCTCGAAGGTTAGAAGACCCGCCGACAATATATATTCTTTCAATTGGTTTTCTGTCGACCCCAAATTCATTTTTGTGAGTGCTCCAGAAAACAAGATTTTTAGTAACCTCGTCCTTGAGCGCAGCGAGCGGAGGCGCCATTGCAGAAAGAAGATTTATGTCCCCTTTTTCCCGAGAGATGCCCTTGCTTAATTTAAGCAAATCGGCTTCCTCAAAAGAAATATCAAGTCCCTTCGAAATTGCGACGGTTATTTGATCTCCTCCAACAGGAATTGTCGAACTAAAAGAAAGAACGTGCTCCGACACAATCCCAATCCCCGTTCTCTTTTTCCCAATGTCGACAATCATCACGGCTCCGCTCATTGAATGCGGAATGATTGCCCTAGCGACGGCATGAGTCTCAATCTCAAGAAGAGAGATTCCAAGATCCGCTCGATCGAAAGGAGAAGTGTATCCTTCTATTATTTTTTTAGGCATCACCGCACAAGATAGATCATAACTATCTTTATCTGATTCTGGATAACGCAAAATATCATAACCGAATTCCACATCAGAAACAGAGAGAGGAACATGATCTTCGATATGAAGCTCGATTTCTTCCCTCAAAGAAGCGACTGGGACAAAAGGAAGCCTCAGGCTGATTAAATATGCCTGCTCTTCCGGAAGAGAGACAGCGGCAACCTGCGCGCCAGTTTCCTTTTTTATTTCGGAAAGCGCAGAAACAAGAGCATCGATATTGTTAACAACACCCGAAATAATCGTATCAGCAGGTAGTTCTTTTTCTCCAAAAATTCCGAGACGTGGACCGGTCGATGTATCTTTAAATTGCACAAATTTTACAGACCCATCGGATATATCAATCCCGATCGGTTCAGCCGAAAGGAATTTAGGTATTGGAAAAAGAGTTCGTAGTTTCATTCTTAAACAAGACTTCTAATGAAGCTGTATTTATTATAGCAGGAAAAAATATCCACCAATAAGAATAAGTGTCAATACTATGGATATCGCGTTTACATATTTAAAAATTAAAGTATCAACATAACTTCCATAACGCTCCGTCAAAAGAGCAACTATATAAAATCTTCCGAAACGCCCAAGCAAAGAAGCCGTCATAAAAGTCAAAAAAGAAACCTGGAAAAGCCCCGCCGCGAGTGTGAACACTTTGTATGGAACAGGAGTAAACGCCGCAGTAAAGACAGAGATAAAAGTATTGTTCAAAAAGAGGATTCGGACATGCTCGATCTGGGCTCCAAGGTGATAAAAATCAACTATTTTTTGACCAAAGGTATCGAAAAATAAAAAGCCGACTAAATAACCAAACGCACCGCCACACACGGAAGCGGCGGCAGAAATTTTTGCATAATATCTCGAACGTTCTGGACGTCCAACTGACATTGCAATCTGAAGCAGGTCTGGCGGAATTGGAAAAACAACAGACTCAATAAAAGAGATGCAGGCAAGCCAATAGACAGCATATTCGCTTTTCGCTTTCTCCATTGTCCATCGATAAATAACTCGCACGAGATTATTAGTTAATTTCCCTATTCATTGTATCAAGAAAACTTTTTAAAATAAGAGCGGCGGCCGAAGCGTCTAGTGTTTCTGTTTTTCCCTGTATCCTTTCCGCCTCGGCAGAAGTTAAAAATTCATTTTCGTATAAAACTGCGAGGCCGGATAATTTTTCAAGATCATGCGCAAATTGTTGTGCTTTACGCATGATGGGATTGGGCGCTCCCTTGTAATCAAGGGAGCGCCCAATAACGATCGCTCCAACACACTCTTTTTTGGCGAGAGCGGCGACAGTAGTCGCCGCTCCTTTCCCATTTTCTATTACCGAATGTGGCATAGCAAAATCACCATCTTGATCAGAAAGAGCCACCCCTATCCTTTTCATTCCAAAATCAATCCCAATGTAACGCATTGCTATAGGATAGCCCAAAGCAAACTTATTTGGTACTATGCGAAGCGTCCCATGGATGGGTGTCTGAGTGGTCTAAAGAGATAGTCTTGAAAACTATTGTCCTCGCAAGGGGACCGTGAGTTCGAATCTCACCCCATCCGCCTTCGCCTCGCAGTAGCTCGGCTTCGGCGTGACGCAGTCCGCTCGCCTTGGCGTAGCCTCCGGCGAAGCCAGGCAGAAGCCGAGCGAAGGCGGGAATCGGTCCAAAAAGGCGACTTTCGCCTCGCAGTAGTAATAATATGTATTATGTATATTCGCTAAAATGTAGAGATGGTTATTATGTTGGTTGCACGGAAAATCTTAAAGAAAGAATGGCGCGGCACAAAAAGGGGAATGTCCTGGCGACAAAAAATCGTCTCCCTTTAGAATTAAATTTTTATTTTGCGATCAACGATAAATATAAGGCTTTTGAATTTGAGAAGTATTTGAAATCTGGTTCAGGTCGAGCTTTTATTAATAAACATCTCTCAACTTAATTCAGATCCTGAAACCGCAAAGAGTGAGTGCAACAAAAGAGAAAGATTCTATTGCACCCACACTTTGAAACTCCAGCTAAAACCACTGTCGAATCACGAATTGCTTCATGACCCGAGTAATGGGGATGCGCTGGTTGTGACCGAACGCATCCTTGTTGATGAAAACTTTTCCCGAGGGAGTTCTCGTAAACCCTAGTCCGTGTCGGGGACTATTCGGCGCTGTTCTCGCGAGCCCGACCAAACTTCTGGTCGAGCTCCGCGATGGCCGTGAGGCCGCGCGTCTTGAGCTTGAGTTCGTGACGAACAGCCTCGATGGCCTCCGCCACATACCCAACCGGGACGTTGACCTTCTGGGCGAACCCGGAGGCCTCCGGCACGACGGTCTTGACCGCGGCGAGGAGGTCAAGCTTCTCGCCCGTCCCGAAGGCGATCTGCCGCGTCTTCTTGCCCGCGGCCTTGTCAAAAAACTCGCCCTCCATGAGCACCACCCGCGCCCCGGACTTGTACAGCCCGGAGAGGAGCGTGGTCATGTCGACAGTCTTCCCGACGGTCGAGAGCTTGATGATCCCACCGCCAAGGTCTACCTTCGCAGCCTCGACCTCAGAGTGGTTGGCCAAAATGGCCTCATACTCCTTGATCCAGCCGTTGATGGTCTCGTCGGTCTCGC
>JBBUBG010000100.1:0-15517 GCA_038058345.1 Patescibacteria group bacterium
AAAACTATTTTGTCTTCCATCCTCGTGACGAGAGTCGTCTTAAAGTTTCGTTTGCGGGAAAACATTTGGTCTGCGGTAACAGGCTTGATCGTTTGGCTGTGACCCCGACATTCCACGCAATCGTGTGCAAGGAGTGTTGTTTGAGGGTTTTGTTTCCAAAAGAGGTCGAGACATACGGCGAGCTCCGAAAATACCTGGCAGTTAAGCTGGGTCTTTCTGACTCCGCCTCTTCCGCCGAAGAACACTTTTGATAAAGTCTGCCAAGGTCCACCCTTGGCAAGAGACGCCCGATTGCGAAGCAATCGGGCGTTAGTTATTTTAATTTGTGACGGCCTTTTGAAAAATGACTTTAGTGTGCTAATCTCTTTGGCATGAAATTCAAGAAAAAAACCTTATCGAACGGATTGCGTGTGATTTCAATTCCGGAAAAAGATGCTCTTGCGCCGACTGTCCTCGTGCTCGTCGAGGCCGGCTCAAAATATGAAAAAAAAAGCATAAATGGCTTGTCTCATTTTCTTGAACACATGTGTTTTAAGGGTACAGCAAAGCGTCCCAAGGCTCTCGATATTTCAGCCGAGTTTGATGCTCTCGGTGCTCAATATAATGCCTTTACTAGCCAAGAATATACCGGCTATTATGCAAAAGTAGAGCCCCGTCATTTTAAAAAAGCAGTTGATATTGTGGCAGACCTCTATCTCAATCCAGTTTTTGATGCTAATGAAATTGAAAAGGAAAAGGGTGTGATTATCGAGGAGATTAATATGTATGAAGATCTGCCTCATCGCAGGGTGGGCGAGCTTCTTATGTCGCTTATGTATGGAGACCAGCCAGCAGGTTGGGGGATCGCTGGCGAAAAAGAGGTGATCCGTATTCTTAATCGCGAGAATTTTATTGATTATCGCAACAAGCATTATGTTGCCAAGGGGACAATCGTTGTTGTCGCTGGAAAATTTGACGAGAAAGTTATTATGTCTGAAATTCAAAAAAGTTTCAGCGCAATTCCAAAAACGGCAAAGCATACTAAAATCAAAACCAAAAAGGGAGAAGTTGGACCAAGAGTTCACGTTCAGCACAAGCAGTCTGATCAGACTCACATTGCAATCGGGTTAAATTCGGAGGCTGTTTCAAGCAAGAATTATTACACAGCGGAAGTGCTCGCCTCTGTTCTTGGTGGAGGTATGAGCTCAAGGCTTTTCCAGGTGGTCAGGGAAGAACTCGGCGCCGCTTACTATGTCCGAGCTGGAGTCGATGCGTACACAGATCACGGTATTTTTGGTGTCTCTGCTGGAATTCACCACGAGAAGATTCGGATAGTTATTCAAGCTATTATGGATGAGCTTAAAAAACTCTCGAGTACTTTGGTTGAAGAAAAAGAATTAGCTCGAGTTAAAGATTATCTAGTCGGGAACCTCATGCTCTCTCTTGAAAAATCAGATGAGATTGCAAACTATTTTGGTGGACAGGAAGTTTTGGGCCAGGAGCTCAAAAGTCCTCTCGAGATCGCAAAATTGATCCGTGCTGTAACTCCGAAGGCAATTCGTGATCTCGCAAAAAAAACATTCAAAACTGAAAATCTTCACCTCGCTATTATTGGCCCTTTCAAAGAAAAGGAGGAGTTTGTCAAGTTGTTATCGCTATAGTATGATTGCGTTGTGAAGAATGACTCGCAGTTTAATATTTCCATCACGGCAGGCACGATTATCAAGGCAATTTTGATTGGTGTCGGCGCTTTTTTGCTTTATTATTTGCGCGATATTGCATTGAATATTTTGTCGGCAGTGGTGCTTGCTGCTGCTCTTGAGCCTGGAACAGATTGGCTTACTAAAAAGGGTGTTCCCAGGGTGCTTGCTGTTGTTTTGATATATCTCCTTGTGCTCTTTGTGCTTTTTGGAGTAGTTTACTTCCTTTTGCCACCTCTCCTGGGGGATATTATTAACTTTACTTCAAACCTCCCTGGCTACCTCGAATCTCTTCAGGACTTTACTTTCCTCTCTTTTAACTTAAGTGATTCAGTCAGTCAGGCTTTTCCATCAGCCGCAACTATTCCAAATGTTAGCAACATGGTTACCTCTCTTGGAGGTGGATTTCTTACAGTAACCGGATTTTTCTTTGGTGGCATATTTGGATTCGTCAGCATTATCATTCTCTCTTTTTATATTCTTGTTCAAGAGGACGGAGTAGAAAATTTGATTCGGCTTGTTGCTCCTGATAATTACGAATCGTATCTTATTGACCTTTGGCATCGTTCACAGAAAAAAATCGGGAGATGGCTTCAGGGTCAGCTTTTGCTGGGTTTAATTATGGGAGTATTTGTATTTTTAGGGCTGTCTATAATGCGTATTCGCTTTGCTTTACTCCTTGCTATGCTCGCCGCCATTTTTGAAATTATTCCAATCGTCGGTCCGATTATGGCTGCTGTTCCCGCAATTGCGATTGCATTCGGAGAATCAGTTTCTCTGGGAACTCTAGTTCTTGGTTTTTATATCATTATTCAGCAATTTGAAAACCATTTGATTTATCCCTTGGTTGTTCGCAAGATTGTGGGAGTGCCCGTTCTCCTTGTAATCATTTCGCTTATAGTTGGAGGCAGACTTGCTGGATTTCTTGGAATTCTGTTGGCTGTTCCTCTTGCGACTATTTTGATGGAGCTCGTCGGCGACATTGAAAAAAAGAAAAAGTTGACTTCCGAAAAGGCCTAAACCTTTAGCTATTTATGCCAAAAAAATTCTACGTTACGACTCCGATATTTTATGCCAATGCATCACCTCATATGGGTCATGCATATGCGATTGTTCTTGCTGATATGATTGCGAGATTTCATCGAGAGAAAGGAGAAGATGTATATTTTTTGACAGGAACAGACGAGCACGGAATTAAGAATCTTCGTTCTTCGGAAAATGCAGGGAAGGACGTAATCCAGTTTTTGGACGAACAGGCGGAAAAATTTCGCGCGCTAGCAGAATCGCTAGGTAGCTCGCATGATCAATTTATTCGTACGACTGATAAAAAAATTCATTACCCTGGGGCAACCGCAATGTGGGAGAAACTTTCCACGAGCGGGGATATTTATAAAGGAGAATATGAAGGGCTTTACTGCGTCGGTTGCGAAAATTTTAAAATGGAGAAGGATCTTGTCGATGGGAAATGCCAAGATCATAATACGGAGCCTGAACGTATTCGTCAGGAAAATTACTTTTTTCGACTTTCGAAATATGCGGATTGCATAAAAGAAGCAATCGAAAAAGGGGAACTTTCGGTCATTCCTGAATCAAGGAAAAATGAAATTTTGTCGATGCTGGAAGGTGGGCTTGAAGATGTAAGTTTTTCTCGGCCAGTAAAAGATCTTCCGTTGGGGATTCCCGTTCCCGGTGACGCAACTCAGACGATGTATGTTTGGTGCGATGCCCTTACGAACTACATTTCAGCTTTGGGGTATGGGTCAGGTGATGATCAAAATCTGAAGAAATTTTGGCCGGCTGATCTTCATGTTATTGGAAAAGACATTTTGCGTTTTCATGCCGCTCTTTGGCCTGGGATGCTTCTTTCTGCTGGCCTCGCATTGCCAAAGGAAATTTTGGTGCATGGCCTAATAATGTCTGACGGTCGTAAGATGTCGAAAACAATCGGAAATGTAATTGACCCCAAGGATTATCTAGAAACTTATGGTATGGACGCTTTTCGTTTCTATCTTGCGCATGAGATAAATCCATTTGAGGATGGAAATTTTACTGATGAAAAATTCAAGGAGGCTTATAATGCATATTTAGTCAATGGAATAGGGAATTTAGCATCACGAATTATGAAAATGGCTTCGAGCTATCTTTTAGAGCCGGTAAGAATAAATGAGGAGATTAAAATTCCAGGCTATCTCGAAGCGTTTGAAAGGCATGATATCTTTTCCGCAATTCATGCAGTTTCAGATTTTTCTGCGGAGTTAGATCGGATTATTACAGAAAAGACTCCATTTAAGCTTTATAAAACGGATCCTGAAAAAGCCCGAGAAATCGTTTCGGAATTAGTTTCCAGTCTCGCGTCTATTGCGCGTGCCATTCGCCCGATCATGCCAACAAGCGCTTTTGTAATAGAATCTGCCATTAAGGAAAACACCGCCCTTCCTCCACTTTTCCCAAGGAAGTAATTTTTTAAATATTTAGTATATAAAGTGTGACGATCGTCACAATTTATATACTAACGTGGGGTGTGTATGCTATAGTTTTTTCATGGATTTTAAATTTATTGATATACATTCCCATTTGAATGATAAACAATTTGATGTCGATCGTGATGGTGTAATTTCTCGCATGAAAGAGGAGGGGACTCTGGCGCTTGTTGTTGGAACAGATTTGATCATGTCAGAAAAGGCGATTGAACTTGCGACTTTGCACGAAAATTTGTGGGCTACTGTTGGACTTCATCCAACCGATAATCGAAGCGAAAAGTTTGATTTTGAGATCTACAAAAAAATGGCGCAAAATCCGCGAGTGGTAGGGATCGGGGAGTGCGGACTTGATTATTTTTATGAGAAAACAGCAGAAGGGCGCGAGGCACAAAAAGAGCTTTTTAAACAGCACCTCGCGCTTTCTTTTTCGGTTGGCAAACCGCTAATGATTCACTGTCGTCCAAGCACTGGATCAATGGACGCCTATCTCGATTTGATTGCGATGCTAAAAGATTGTGGCGTCGATATTGTAAATCCTCCTGGCAATATTCATTTTTTTAGCGGAAATGCAGAAATTGCGAGACAGTTTATCGCCCTCGGATTCACGTTGTCATTCACTGGCGCAATTACTTTTACAACCGATTACGATGCTGTTTTAAGAGACATCCCGCTTGACCATATTTTTGCTGAAACTGATTGCCCTTATGTAGCTCCAGTCCCTCATCGAGGCAAGAGAAACGAGCCAGCTTACGTAGAATTTGTCATCCAAAAAATCGCTCAGGTTAAAGGGCTGTCAAAAGAAGAGGTGGCACTAACTATGATAGAAAACGCACGCAGAGTGTTCGTTTTTTGAGCCTTGTTTCGCGCGTGTTGTGTTAGAGGTAGGAAAGTAGTAAAGTAAGGATATATGAAAATGCTGGAAAAAGTTCAATATATGACAGAAAAAGGTCAGATCACACTTTCTGTTGCTTGGCGACGCACTGTGGGGGTTCGTGCTGTCGTCGTGAAACTCTGCAAGGGAGACAGGCTCGAGATTACTCCCGTGCATACAAAGGAAGATAATGAAACGGGATGGATTTCTGTTTTTGATGCTAAACGGGATAATTACGGTAAGGGCGTATCTATTAAGGATTTTCGCGTTGCTCTCAAAAAATGAAACAGTGGGAAAAGAGGATACAGAAACTTTCACTTATTTATTTCTGTGGAAATTTATATTTTAAAACGAAAAGGGCAGGTCAAGCGAAATTCCCTGAAGTTTTTTTAAAAGAGTCATCGTCGAAAATCTGCTGATTTCGACGCGATTTTTACGCTTAAAAATCGGGCGCCGTAGTCAAACATAAATATGTTAGGCGAGAACCGAGGACTTTTTAAAAAGACTTCAGGGGATGTAGCGTAATCGGAGGTCTTGCAAATAACCAGCTGTTCGTGTAGCATGAGTGGACTTTATATGGATACAAACAAAGATCTAAAGAGCTACGAATTGGCCTATATTCTTGTGCCAACCGTAGCAGAAGAGTCTCTCCCCCTTGAGCTTGAGGGCCTTAAAAACGCCTGCCTCGCTTCTCTCGGCCAAATTACTCACGAAGAGTTTCCTCGTGCTCGCGCCTTGGCGTATGAGATTGAGGAGAGGTATGGAGAAAGAAAAGTGCGTTTTACTTCAGGCCATTTTGGAGTTATCCGATTTGAGGGCGATCCTTCTCTTGCGCTCGCCACAAAAGAAGCCCTTGAGAAACTTCCTTCAATGTTGAGATATCTTCTCGTCTCGCTTTCTAAAGAAGAGCTTTCCAGAATTGCAGAAAGAGAACTTGCTGCGACTCTTGTAGTCGAGACTCCTCTTGTTAAGGATACTTCCATCGGCGTTTCCGACGAGGTTATTGATAAAGAGATATCTGATATGCTCGCACCGATAATATAGTACAATACTAGTATGTATTTGAATAAAGCATTTATATTTGGTAACCTAACTCGCGATCCTGATTTGCGACGAATTCCGTCAGGGACGTCAGTTGCAAGTTTCGGAGTGGCAACCAATAGGGTTTGGAAGGATAAGTCCGGAGTTAAGAAGGAGGATGCACAGTTTCATAATGTTGTTCTTTTTGGGAAGCAGGCAGATTTGGCAGCCCAGTATCTTCGTAAGGGTTCGTCCGTCTTTATCGAGGGACGAATGCAGACGAGAAGTTGGGAAGCCGAGGGCGTTAAAAAGTATCGCACCGAAATTGTGGCGGATACTATGCAGTTTGGTCCTAGGACAGGAGGTGCAACGACTGGAGCAGGTGTTGCTCAAGGACAAGGAGGAGAGTTTAGTGGAAATCCAGGGCCCTCTCCTTCGGATGATGGTGGAGATAAGATTGATTATCCGGACGAGGTCGTAAACCCAGAAGATATTCCATTTTAGAGAATGTTCATAAAAACCTCATTTACTTATAAAAATATATGAACGATAAACAGTGCTACTTTTGCACAAACAATTTAAAATCAGTTGATTACAAAGAGGCCGAAACTCTTAAGCGTTTTCTTAATCCACATGCTCGCATGATGGGAAAGAATAGAACTGGTTTGTGTGCCAGCCATAGCAGGCGCATGGCGGAAGCTGTTAAGCGCGCTCGTTTTTTGGCTCTTATCCCTTACGTCGCCAGGTAATCATAAAATTACAAACAAAAAACACCGGATTCGATCCGGTGTTTTTTGTTTATGTTATTTTCTTTCTACGTATTCTCCTGAATCCGTATTAATAATAACTGTGTCCGTATCTGTAACGAAAAGGGGAGCGTTGATGACCATTCCATTTTCAAGAACGATCTGCTTCATCCCGCCTCTGGAGCTATCACCTTTAATTCCCGGAGGAGCCTCTTTTATTTTGAACTCCATTTTTATTGGCACCTTAATTCCAATTTTAATATCCTCAAACATAAGCATTGTGACAGGGGAGTTTTCTTTAAGATATTTGGTTTTTTCTCCGATTTCGTCTTCCGTCATTTTAAAACGCTTTGATGGGTCATTTGCTTCGGTAAACCAGTATTCGCCCTTGTTTACGTACAAGAAAGTAATGCTTCTTTCTGTGAGCTCGGCTTCCTCTGCTTTATCGCTCGCATGAAAAGAATGCTCCATTATTCGCCCACTGATAAGATTTCTCATTTTTGTCGCGTTTACAGGCTTGCGCTGTTGTTTGCGAAAAACGTGAGATTCAAGAACTTCATAGGGCTCGTTGTCGAAAAGAATTACCTTTTTCTCTTTAATTTCGTTATATTCAAGCATGATTTTGAGGTGATTAGTTGCGCATTCAGAGCTTGGATTGTAACCTATATGTAACTTTCTCGCAATTAGCGGTGTTGTAATTAATATCAAGAAAAAAGAGACTTTCATTTATGAATGATTCAAATAATGATGCACGATCCGATGAAGAGATCCTTCTTTTGTCGGTAGGTGATCCAAATCTCTTTCGATTGATCGTCAGCCGATATGAGGAAGCTTTTTTGCGAAAAGCAAAATCAATATTACGCGATGACGAGAAGGCCCTTGATTGTGTGCAGGATACATTTACTAAGATATATTTTAATGCTTCTAGATTCAAGCGAGTCGAGGGAGCAAGCTTCAAGTCGTGGGGCTATAAAATTTTAGTAAATACTTCGTATACTTATTATGTAAAAAGTAAAAGAGATTCGGATTTTACGGCACATTTGGATGATGAGTTACTCGCCATATTGCCGGATGTTAGTAGTGGGAATTTTGCCGAGGAACATAAGATGCGAGACTATGTTATCTCTGTTTTTTCTCGAATGCCACGGGAGCTTTCGCGGGTTCTGGAGAGACATTTTTTGGACTGGATGGCTCACAAGGAAATTGAGGAGGAGGAGGGGATCAGCGTTGCTGCCGTTAAGACTCGCGTTTTTCGGGCGAAGCAACTTTTTAAGAAAGTAACGGGAGCCATGGACGCCGGGCGTCCAAAAAATAATAACTAATTATGAATAATAATATCTCATATCAAAATTCAATAATGCGTCGGGTTTATGCGATCTGGTTTGTTAAAAAGATCGCGAGTCCGGCGGTGGTTAAATTTGGCATTGTTTTGGCGTGCCTATTCCAACTAAAAGAGTCTGTATCTTTGAGGATGGTTATTGCTAATTCTCCATCATTGACTGATATCGGGCATCAGATGCAGTTTATTTCTGGTGCTTTTGGTCATGCAAGTATTTCAGTACAAGTGCTTTCTATTTCAATTACGATCTTTGCTCTTTCTCTTATTTTTGATCTTTTCCGTAGCTATTCATTTTTTGATAGTAAAATTCGGGGCAATTGGTCGAATGTAACCTCGAGCGAGAGGGCATAGTTGTAAAAGGAAAGGTCGGGAGAATAAACGAAATCAAAAATCGAGCACCATCGAAAAAGCCGCTTCAGCTGAAGCGGCTTTTTCGATTCCTTTGTCTCTTATTTTTTCTTTTAATTCACGAGAAGTGAAGCAACGAGCATGCATGCTTTTAAAAATAGTCATCGTCGAAAATCTGCTGATTTCGACGCGATTTTTACGCTTAAAAATCGGGCGCCATTGTGGACTTTTTTTAGGGCACCTGCTCCCCAGCTACGGAGCGTCGTTTATCCCGTTGTTTCTTTTTCTGTTGCCGATTCTCCCGTGATCGCCGCCCCTTCTTTCTCGAGGGATTCTTTAATTTTACCTAAAATTTCCTCTTTAATATTCTTATTTTCTTTCAGAAAAGTACGAGTAGCATCATATCCTCTGCCAAGCTTAATTTCTCCGTATGAATACGAGCTTCCTCCAACCTTACTTATGATCCCTTGTTTTTCGCCAAGTGCAATTATCTCACCTTCCGGAGAGATCCCCTCATTGTAGATAATGTCGAATTCAGCTGTCCTAAATGGAGCCGCGACTTTATTTTTAACGATCTTAATCCTAGTTCGGTTTCCAACAACCTCCTCGCCTTTTTTAATTGAAGCGATTTTCCTTACATCAAGTCTAACGGAAGCATAAAATTTGAGGGCTTTTCCTCCTGGAGTTGTCTCTGGATTGCCGAACATTACACCAATCTTCATTCGAATCTGATTGATAAAGATAACTACCGTCTTTGACTTTGCTACTATTGCAGTCATTTTCCTTAAAGCCTGGCTCATTAACCTGGCCTGTTTTCCAACATGGTATGCTCCCATGTCTCCTTCGATTTCATCTTTTGGAGTGAGTGCGGCAACGGAGTCTATTACGATGACATCAATTTCCCCTGTTCGAATAAGTGAATCAGCAATATCGAGCGCCTGTTCTCCGTAGTCTGGTTGAGAGATCAAAAGCTCTTCGATATTTACTCCAAGTCTTTGGGAGTAATCTGGGTCCATTGCGTGCTCAGCGTCAATATAAGCGCAGATTCCCCCCTTTTTTTGGGCCTCTGCGATTACGTGTAGTGCAAGTGTTGTTTTTCCTGATGATTCAGGGCCGTAAATTTCGATAATGCGACCACGAGGTAATCCCCCTACTCCGAGAGCAATGTCCGTCCCGATTGAACCAGTGGAAATCGCGTTTATCCCAACTTTTGGTTTTTCGCCGAGGCGCATGATAGACCCCTCTCCGAACTTTGCCTGAATTGACTTTATCATTCCGTCAAGCGGTCCCCCGATCATTTTGTCATCCTTTGCTGATTTTTTTCCTGCTGATTTCTGTGCCATGGTTTTTGCTGTTTAACTGTTATTTCTATTTTACAAATACCGGTAGCTCTTCTACCCGCTCTCGTCCAAAGCGGTCGCGTGCGGTGACTTTGAGTATAGAATAGCCGGAGGCGAGCAACAAGCGTTCTTCAAATTTACCAAATTCGTCTGTGAAAATCGTTCGGCCGTTTAGACTAAGTTCTGTTATGTGGCTGGTGATGCCCTTGATTATGGTAAGGGAAGAACTCAAAACTTCCCCAGAACGAGGTGAAACTATCGATATTTGTGGGCCAGATAAAATGTCTTTTGTTTGCATAAAGCCGTAGGCAATCAAAACCACAAAAAAACTGACAAAAATGAATATGCCAATTAGTCGCTTGGTTTCTGAAACAGATCTATATGTTTTGGTCTTGGGAAACATTTGGATCATCATTAAAAGCATCAGGTACCCTCGATTGACCGTATACTTCACGCGCCTTTGCCCCTTCGCCGGGTCCGACTACGCCATTTTCTTCGAGCATATCCATCAGACGAGCCGCTCTTGCATATCCGACCTTAAGCCTCCTTTGAAGATAGGAAGTCGAGGCTTTTCCAGACTCTATTACTACCTGTTTTGCCTCTTCATACATATTATCGTCGTCGGAGTCGTCATGGCTGAAACCAGATGATGACGAAGATCCATTTGAATCTCCATTCCCCGTTAGTATTACAGCGACTTCAGACGGAGGCATTTCGTCTATATGCTCTGTAAGGTAGCGCACGACTTTTTTAACCTCTTCCTCTGAAACGAAAGTTGATTGAATTCTGACTGGTTTACCCATATCTCCTGCCATGTAGAGCATGTCTCCAGCCCCAAGCAATTTTTCGGCACCCGGCATGTCTATTATTGTACGGGAGTCTATTTGAGAAGGAACCTGGAGCGCTACTCTTGAAGGAATGTTTGCCTTGATAAGACCAGTGATGATTTCGACGGAAGGCCTTTGAGTGGAAAGAATTAAATGGATTCCAACGGCTCTTGACATCTGGGCAAGTCGCACAATCGCAGCTTCGAGTTCTCGTGGATAGGTGGACATTATATCTGCAAGTTCGTCTATTACGATTACGATGTAAGGAAGATCGTCTTCCTTTTTCTCGATGTTTTTTTGGTATGAAGCGATGTCCCTAACCGCACATTTTTCTAGGATGTTATAGCGTCTTTCCATCTCTTTTGCAGCCCACTTGAGCGCCATTATTGCTTTTTTGGGATCGGTTATAACAGGGGTGAGAAGATGTGGAATCCCATTGTAAAGAGTGAGTTCAACTCTTTTTGGGTCAATCATAATAAGACGGAGATTTTCTGGAGAATTTCTGTAAAGCAAGGAAATTATGATCGAATGTATAGTGACTGATTTGCCAGAACCAGTTGCCCCAGCGATAAGAAGATGTGGAGCCTTGGCAAGATTGGCAAAATGTGCAGCTCCAGAGATCCCTTTTCCGAGCGCGATGTAAAGCGGGTGAGGCGATTCGGCAAAATCACGAGAAGAAAGGAGCGTTCCTAGTCCAACTGTAATTTTCGTAGAGTTTGGGATTTCAATTCCAACGAGCGATTTTCCTGGAATTGGAGCTTCGATTCGGAGTGGATGAGCTGCAAGTGCGAGTGCGAGATTGTCTTGAAGGCCTGAAATTTTTGAGAGCTTAACTCCTTCTGCTGGTTTTAGCGCATAACGTGTAACCGCCGGGCCAATTGATATTTCGTCCATCTCAACCTCGATTCCGAAGTTCGACATTGTGCGTTTGATAATATTCGCATTTGCTTTGATATCTCCAACCCCAGGCTTTCCAGAATCTTTTTCAAGGAGAGCCGTTGGTGGTGGGGTGTAGTTTGAAATACGTCTTGGGGAAAGTTTTATTTCATCTTCCTCGTCGAACTCATTTTTTGCGATGGATAAAGTTTTTTGCCTTCTCTCCCCGCGCTGTTGTTCCACGTTAGGCTTTTCCTGTTCGCTCGTTTCATTCTCGGGATTGGTTCCGATCATTTCATCAACTTCGTCGTCTGTTATTTCAGCATCGGGGGCTTTTCCGAAAAGTCGGAGGCCAAAGATTGTTCCGTCAAAGGAGATTCGTTCCTCGAACATTATTACTAAAGAAATAATTGATCCAATTGCACCACCGGCCCCATCTCCTGCACTGATCTCAATCAATCCGAGTGCAGAGATAAGAAGGACTATCGCTGTGATCGTATTTCTCGCAAGAATCTTGGGTCTTTCGGGTGTGAGAAAAGATATCCCCACAAGAAGCGCGATAATTGGAGCGAGTGTATAGCCGGCTCCAAAAAGGAATGAAAGGCTTCGATATGAGATATCTCCTACGGCACCTGCCTTTTCTAGCCAAGCTAGAGTAAGGAAGATTGCCACCACGAAAGAGGCGATCGTTGCGCCTGTCTTTTTTACTTTTTCGCCAAACATTGATTCTGTTCTCGAATCGAGTCGTATCTCTTTCTGTATCTTCTTTTTATTTTTTTGAGCCATTGATATGCAAATGCTACCAGTAGAGAGCGAAAGCCCCAAGCTAATGGACATCCATAGCCTTAAGGATATATACTTTGTCTCAAGAATAAAACCGTAAAAGACAAATGGATAACAAAAAGGACATATCTTTAGAAAAGGACAGAATCAGCAAGGATGTCTCTTTGGTTGCACAAAAGGCGAAAAAGCTTTCTGCTGTTATATACCTACTAACAGATAATGCCTTAATGGATCCGCTCGCGGGAAGACTGCGGAGTTTGTCGATTACTGTCCTATATGATTTGAATAGACACGGATATTCGACTACGAAAAAGACGGCGAGCTTGATGATCGATTTAATTGACCTGGCAATAATGAATGGAGTTCTGTCTGATATGAATGGGGCGATCCTTCGTAGTGAGTATCTAAAAATAGGAAATCCAATAATGGCGGGAGCCTCGGAATCTGTGGTCCCAATTGAGCAATCAGTAAAAAACGTAAAAGCAATTCTCTCGCGCAATGATTATCCAAAAAAGAAGGAAGTAGGAGTAACGCCAGTAAATCGAAGGGATTCAATCCTTTTATCTATGGAAAAGGGCAAAGAATACTCCGTAAAGGACATTTCTTCGTTTGTAACAGACTGTAGTGAGAAGACTATCCAAAGAGAGCTTCTTTCTCTCGTTTCCCTTGGGACATTGGGAAAGACCGGAGAACGTAGGTGGAGCAAATATAGCAAACTCTAATCCTTGACTTTGGAGGGTATATGCAATAATCTTCTACCAGGGGTAGGTCCGGGCAGTAGTTTCGCTCGTTACTTATCCACAAGACTTTTTTGATATCGATTTTTTAGGTCATATACTGAACTAATCCATCGGTTCAAGATTGTTGTTAGACAGATTCTTTGACAATTGAATAGCGTTCTTATAACCAACTAACCCTTGGTCTTATCAGTATTGTTAACGGAATGATGACTCACTCTGAATCACTTTCCGGATCACGTTATCAATTGCCTCTTACAACATACTAAATCGCGTCAAAGTTGTTTGTTGTAGGAGGTGATTCACTAAAAACGATTAGCCGATTGTCGAAGCTAAATCTGTATATTTTATCCATCCAAATTTATTATGAGTAATTTCAAGCGAACTAAAGTTGCCAAAGCAACTTCTGTCTTTGTGAGCTTGATGACAGGTGCGTTGCTTATGGGCGGTGTTGGAATTCTTCCAGCTGCAGCTGCAACAGCCGATGAACTGCAAGCCCAGATCACGGCGCTTCTCGCCCAGATCAGCCTACTTCAGTCTCAGATTGGGGCTGTAAGTCCATCAGCATCAGTGTCATTCACTTTCACAAAGAATTTGAAGCAGGGCAGTACCGGGGTTGATGTTTTGAATCTCCAAAAGGTTCTTAACTCAAACGCAGCTACTCGCGTAGCAGTGTCAGGTGCTGGCTCTCCAGGCAGTGAAACATCTTATTTCGGTCCAGCCACACGAGCAGCTATTGTAAAATTCCAGGAGCTTTATACTTCTGCTATTCTTGCTCCAGTCGGCCTCACAACTGGAACAGGAACGGTAGGTCCATCGACCAGGGCAAAGCTTAACAGCATGAGCTCTGTGTCAGTGGTTCCAACTACTCCAGGCGCTACTCCTACAACTCCAGGCGCTACTCCTACAACTCCAGGCGCTACTCCTACAACTCCAACTCCAGCCACTGGAACTGGTCTTGGCGTCGTAGCTGCTGCTAATCAGCCAGCAAATTCAATGGCTCCTCAAGGTGCTGCTCGCGTTCCATTTACCAAAGTTGTCCTCACAGCAGGAAACGATGGTGATGTAGCAGTTAGCGGTCTTGTCGTAGAGCGCACAGGTCTTGCTGCGGATGCCGCCTTTTCAGAAGCAGTGCTTCTTGATGAGTCAGGTGTTCAGATTGGCATTGCAAAAACATTTAATTCTGACCATCGAGTAACTCTCGGCGATTCATTCATTATTCCAAAGGGTACGAGCCGAACGCTCACCATCGCGGGTAACATGACTGCTGATAACTCTACTCGCGCTGGACAGGTTGCTTACCTTTCACTTGTAGGTGTTAACACAACAGCTACGGTTACTGGTTCACTTCCTATCTCTGGCGCAGGTCAGACGATCAACGCTTCCCTCGTAATTGGTACTGTAACTATGCAGCGTGGTTCAACTGATCCAGGCTCAAGCCAGACCAAAGAGGTAGGAACAAAGGATTACACATTTTCAGCTGTTAAAGTTACAGCTGGTTCAACAGAGCGAGTTTACCTTAAATCAGTTCGTTGGAATCAGACAGGTTCTGTTTCTTCATCTGATGTTAGTGTAAGCACCTACGTTGACGGTGTGTCGTATCCGATGATCATCTCAACTGACGGAAAATACTACACCACTAACTTTACTGATAATGGTGGCAAAGGTGTCTTGATCGATAAAGGTTTCTCCAAAGATCTCGCGGTTAAAGGTGAAGTTAAGGGTGGTTCAAACCGCACTATCGACTTCGATATCGCAAAACGCCGAGATCTCTATCTCGTAGGTGAGCTTTACAACTTCGGTATCACTCCTCCACAAACAGGTGCATCTGTACCTACGGCGGACACCGCAGCTTTCAGCTCTTCCGAAGATCCTTGGTATGACTCCGCTCAAGTGACTGTATCTGCTGGTAACATGACCGTTTCGACTTCGAACGCGGCATCCTCCCAGAATATTGCAGTTAACTTGAACAATCAGCCATTTGGTGCTTTCACTACTGATGTGAAAGGTGAGCCAATTTCGGTTGGTCGTATCGCGTTTAACATCACTCTCGGTTCTGAAGCAACAGCAGCAGATGTTGATGATCTTACGAACATCACTCTTGTTGATGAAAATGGTGCAGTTATTGCAGGTCCTGCTGATGGAACAGCAGCCGACAGTGCCTATACAACAAGTTCAGGCGATGGTTCAGTTGTCTTTACTGACACTGTTGTCTTCCCAACTGGTCTACACACCTATACTTTGAAAGGTAAGGTTGGCACGGATGTAACAACGAACACCACAATTACGGCTTCGACTACTCCTTCTGCTGACTTCGCTACAGTAACAGGTCAGAATACTGGTAACACAATCACTCCTAGCCCAGCATCTGCGATTACTCTTTCGCAAATGACGGTAAAAGCAGGAGCTCTTACAATTAGCGTTTCTTCTGTGGCAATCGCGCAGTCTGTTATTGCTAACAAGACGATCTT
>JBBUBG010000101.1:0-3998 GCA_038058345.1 Patescibacteria group bacterium
CAGATAGAGCTGGTGTTGTACTTTCTAATGAAAAAAGTGGGGGAGTTGATGAACGGGAGATTCTTTATGCAATTACTGGGGAAGCGGTTGGCTTCTATCAGGAGGCATTAAAGAGATCAGGCGAGGCGCGCCTATATCTTAGAGAGCGCGGAGTTTCAGAGGAATCAATCGAAAATTTCCGAATCGGTTTTGCCCCTGATGGATGGAGGAATCTTCTAGAAAACATGAAGTCTAGGAGGTTTAGCGATGCCGATCTCCTCCGAACCGGACTTTTTGTCGAGTCAGCTAAAGGAATGTACGACCGTTTCCGAGGTAGGATAATGTTCCCGATCTTTGATCCTACGGGAAAGCCAATTGGATTCTCTGGTAGAATTTTGCCAGCACTTGCTGGAAATGACGGTCAGACCTCGAAATATATAAATCCTCCGCAAACAGAGATATACAACAAGTCAAAAGCTCTGTACGGCATAAATTTAGCAAAACAAGCAATACGAACAGAGGACGCCGTTATTCTAGTTGAGGGTCAATTGGATGTTGTTTTATCTCATCAGGCTGGTGCGACTAATACCGTTGCTGTATCTGGAACAGCCCTAACGGAAGATCACCTGGTATTTCTTTCCAGATTTAGTAAAAATTTACTAATGGCGTTTGATGCCGATTCGGCTGGACTTTCGGCGGCGACTAGAGCTGTAAAACTGGCACTTCCACTTGAGCTAGAATTAAAAATCGTAAAAATACCCAGCGGAAAGGATCCAGCAGATATTGCAAAAGAAGATCCGATAAATTGGAAAAAGATGATCACCGATGCGCGCCATATTATTGATTTTTTTCTTGAGAACGCAAGAGAGCAAAATACGGACGATCGAGAATTCTTACTCGTAATTGAAAAAGATGTAGTCCCATATATATCCCTTGTATCAAGCTCCTTTGAGCGTGCGCATTTTGTTAAGAAAATTTCAGATAGAGCGGGAATCGCCGAATCGATCGTTTGGGAGACAATGAGAAAACAACCCGGAACAAAAACCACCCAGGCGCCGTTTTTCAACAAGAATATTCCTAGCAATAATTCACCATCGACACCGTCATTTTTGTCGCGAACCGCCGAAAGACTACTCGGTCTAATTTTGTGGATAGAAAAAGAACCTCAAGCTGAAATTTCCTCTGTGGAAATTGAGAATAAATTAAGAGTTCTACTTGGTGATGACTATGCAAAGAGACGAGAGCTTGCTAATTCCGATTCCAATAGACTCATTTTTGAGACAGAGCAATTTTACAGAGGTAGCGAGAAGCTCCCTTTGCTCATCGAAGAGCTCTTATTCACGATTGAGGAAGAGTTGCTAAAAATCTCACTTAATGACATAATGGTGAAGCTGCGAGGAGCTTCAGGTGGCATAGCCATCACTCCCGAAACCGCATCCGATCAATTTCTGGCAGAATGTCAGAAGATCACTAAGCGTCTCCATGAACTAAAACTCGCCAGAGCGAGGATCACTTTTTAATCTTTTTTTGTATTTCGTCATCCAAATTTTCTAAAATATAAAAATGAAAAAGCCTATAAAAAAAAACAAGGCGGTCGCCGTTGCGTCTTCCAAAAATAAACCCAAAAAAGTAAGCAAACATAAGCCCGCTATAAAAAAGCAAGTAAAAAAAGTTGCGCCAAAAAAAGCAACAAAAACAAAGGTAAGAAAGCACGTAAAATCAGTACCGGCCAAGCCTTCAATAAAGCTTCCCAAAAAGAAGCTCGATCCCGTAGAAAAGCGGATCGACAGACTTGCCACCCGAGGTAAAACTCGCGGATTTGTAACCTATACAGAAATTCTCAAGGAGTTTCCGACGATCGAAAATGACGTTCTTCTTCTTGAAAATTTATATGAAAAGTTTTCAATAGCAGGTGTGGATATCTTGGAGGGAGGTGGGCTACTTGAAATTGAAGCAGAACCTTTAGGGAAAGGGTTAAGCGGAAGAGATAGTCTCGGTGGGGGCCTTGATTCTGTTCAAATGTACCTAAAAGAAATTGGCCAACATAAGCTCATTAATGCAAGCGATGAGCGTGAACTTGCTAAACGTATCGAGCTCGGGGACAACGAAGCCAAGAATCTTTTAATCAAAGCAAACCTCCGCCTTGTCGTATCTATTGCAAAAAAATATATCGGCCGTTCAAGTGATTTGACTTTACTTGACCTCATCCAGGAGGGAAATCTCGGACTTTTTAAGGCTGTAGAAAAATTCGACTGGACAAAAGGTTATAAATTCTCGACATATGCAACATGGTGGATTCGCCAAGCGATAACTCGCGCACTGGCAGATCAATCTCGTACAATTCGTATTCCTGTGCATATGGTTGAAACGATCGCAAAATATAAGCAAGTTGTCAGACGCCTCGCCCAAGACCTTGGTCGCGACCCTATGCCGGAAGAAATCGCGACAGAAATGGGCGTTGATGTTGATAAAATTCATACAATCGAAAAAATTGACCAATCAACAGTTTCATTAGAGAGGCCAGTCGGAGATGGAGATGACGACAAATCTGTTCTCGGAGAATTTATCCCCGATGAAAAAATTCCACCTCCCGATATGCAGGCTTCACAAAGAATTCTTTCTGATCAGATTATAGAAATCTTGAACGATCTTACGCCAAAAGAACGAAGGATTCTTGAGATGAGACATGGATTAGCGGATGGCATAATGCACACATTAGAGGAAGTTGGGCAAGAGTTTGGAGTAACTCGTGAACGTATCCGCCAGATCGAAGCAAAGGCGCATGAAAAAATCCGAAATCACGAAAAAGCAAAACGTCTGTTAAACTATTAGTAATGGATTTATATTCGATTAGCACAACCGTCGTTGATCTGGCTGTAGTTTCTGCATTGATGTATGCGGCGCTTATTTTAGTGCGCAAAACTAACTCGATATTTATTTTTAAGGGATTCATAACTTTATTCCTCATCTACCTTGCATCTGCATTTTTCAAGCTAAAGCTAACATTACTAATTTTCCAATTCTTTCTTTCATTCTTTGTTATTATTTTTGTCGTAATATTCCAAAAAGAGTTACGAAGATTTCTTGAAGGATTTAGTTTCTCTTATCTTCAATCTTTTTTCGTTACAAAAAAGAGACCGGATCACGAGCGGGTTGTCGGAGCAATAAAAAGATCAGTCGAGCATTTTGTAGAAAAAAGATACGGAGCGCTAATCGTCTTGCCTGGAAATCAGCCGTTGGAGAGATTTCTTGAAGGAGGCTTTGTACTTGACGGAAAAGTCTCAGTTCCACTATTAGTTTCTATTTTTGATCCCTCTTCCCCCGGCCACGACGGAGCCGTTGTAATCGAACAAGATAAGGTGAGGAAATTTTCAGTTCACCTTCCGCTAGCTGAAAACATTACTGCAATCAAAGAAAAGGGCACTCGTCACAGGGCCGGATTAGGACTCGCCGAACGATGTGACGCAATGGTGATTATCGTATCAGAAGAAACTGGCGGGATTTCAATCGCACAAGATGGAAAATTGAAACCGGTCGCAAACGTGGAGGAGCTCGAAGAAAAAATCCTCGGTTTTGGCAAAGAAATTGTCAGAGAAACTAGCGAAGAGAGCTTCTCGTACGCCCTCATGCACCAAAACATCCGGGATCGAATATACGCCCTCACAACCGCCCTCGCCCTTTGGTACATTTTTGTCGGAAGGTTTTAACCAAACTGGCCGAGGGTTCCCCTCGACCAACAAAATAAAAAAATGGAAAAATTACCGCAAACAAATTTGGAGAACGAGCAGGGTTTAGAAAATATTTTATCTCCAGAAACGCTAGAGATACTTAAAGAAGGAGCAAACTTTAAAAAGCAAACGGACGATATTGAGACTGAAATCGAAACGGGGACAATTCGTCAGTCTTTTTTTAATGCAATTAAATCACTCTCTGAAGGTACCCACCTAAAAGCGCTATTAGCAGGCGTTCTTATTTTTACATCTCCCTACGAAGCCGATGCTGGAAAACCAAAAAGGGCG
>JBBUBG010000102.1:0-3996 GCA_038058345.1 Patescibacteria group bacterium
GGACACTAGATCACAAGATTCTGTTCCAACAGACGAGCTTGCCGACTACGTTAAGAAGTTGAAGTAATCTGAAGCGCCATACTGTTGCTTGAGAGTCTAAAAAATGATAACATTGCAACATGGTCACTATAACTATCACTAAAAGGGAGTACGAAAATCTTGTGGAGAAAAAACTCTATTTTGATTACATGCAGGCGCTAATGAAAGAAAAAATCTTTTCTCCGCCAAATATCAAAAGCTCAAAAAGCGTTATCGCGACGCTTCAGGCCACAAAAAAATATAACAAAAAATTTCTTGACGACGTCAGGGATGGATTGTCGCGCTCAAAATTCTTCACAGAATGAAGGTCGGGCCTATCCATGAGGAAATAATCGCGTATCTAACAGCAAGAAAGCTCATAAGTAAGTTCGAAAAACAACTTGCGATTTTTCGAGAAAATCCGTTTCATCCTGGCTTAAACGCAGAACTTCTTGAACCAAAACATCTACGATTATGGAGTTTCCGCATTGATCGGAAATACCGCGCAGTTTTTATCTTTCATTCAGCAGACACGGTTGAAATACTAACGGCAAATAACCATTATCGGTGATATCCACAATGATCCTATCTTAAGCGTAAGAATCGTGCCAAAATTAGTAAATTTTGGCTTCGAATGTTTCCTAAATTATCTCCATTTGATCACCTGTTGACTTCTTTTAGAAATGCGCTAAACTGATCCTATCTATGATTCGTGTGGAAGTTGATAAGAATGCAAACGAAAATAGCACCTCGCTACTTAGGCGCTTTACTAAACGCGTTCAAGGTTCGGGTAATTTGAAGCGTGCAAGAGCACGTCGATATTTCGGACGCCCACAATCAATCCTCGCAAAAAAGAAGTTAGCCCTACGTCGAATGGTATACCGTGCCAAAAAAGAGGCCGATGCAAAACTCGGCATCGTCCCAATTGACCCTCGAAATCGTAAATCTCACTAGAAGTCCGGCCCCAAATTTGCCGTACGAAAAAGTAGCCCGCGCAATTCTTCCCGCGGGCTATGACCTTTCCATTGCGATAATTGGTCGTCGTCGTTCACTAAATTTAAATAAAAAGTATCGCAACAAGGACAAACCCGGAAATGTTCTTTCCTTTGAAACCGATAAGAATTCAGGAGAAATTTTCCTAACTCCATCATTAATTAAAAGAGGCGACGAGCTTTTTATGTTTATCCACGGATTGCTTCATTTGGCGCTACTTGATCACGGCCCTATAATGGAAGCAAAGGAGCAGGAAATGCTCTCTAAATTTAAACGTGGCAAAACGAATCATAACAGGTCTTGATATTGGCACCTCTGCAATACGTGCGGCCGTCTGTGTTTATGAAAAAAATGATCCAAATTGCTATCTTCTCGCAATCGCCGAAGAAGAATCAAGGGGGATGCGACATGGATATGTCATCAATCCCGAGGAAACAGTCGACTCAATAAAAAAAGTTTTAAGGAAGGCAGAAAAAACGGCCGGAGTTAAGTTACGAAATATCTCTCTTTCTATTGGAGGAATAACGCTTGCCTCGCAAGTAGCCGATGGATCAGTCGCAGTTTCAAGAGCTGATTCGGAAGTTACAGACCTCGACCTAGCTAGGGCCTCTGAAGCAGCGCATTCAAATCTTAAAGATGCTGTAAATAGAGAAATCATCCATACGATTGCCCAAGCATATCGTCTCGATTCCAAAAAAGTTCTTGGACGACCTCTTGGGCTCAAGGGATCTGTCCTCGAAGCTAAATCACTCTTTATTACAGTCCTCGAACAACATGCGAGTGATTTAGTAACCGCCGTCGAAGAAGCCGGAGTAAGTGTGTGCGATGTAATTGCCGCACCTATCGCAGCCTCTTTTGCTGTATTATCAAAACGAGAAAAAACAGCAGGTTGTGTTTTGATAAATATCGGAGCAGAGACACTTTCCCTCGCGGTTTTTGAAGAAGGAATTCCTATTTCGATTGCAGTTTTCCCAATTGGATCACTTGATATTACAAATGATATAGCAATCGGCATGCGAGTATCTCTCGAGGAAGCGGAGCTACTAAAACAAGGGCTCCACGAACCTCCTTCAAAAAAGAAGCTTGATGAAATTATGGCAGCACGACTTTCTGATATTTTTGACACAATTAAGGGTCATCTTAAAAAAATTGGAAGACTTGGACTACTTCCAGCTGGTGCAATTTTCACTGGAGGCGGTGCTTTTCTTCCGATCCTTGAGACATTAGCAAGAGAAGAACTCGCTCTGCCGGTACGCGTCGTTCGGGATTTTATTGTTCCAGTGTTTTCAAGAGAAGATAGGCAGATGTCTGCAAAATCAATAAGTTCACTGTGGTCTGTCGCCTATGGCCTCACCCTCGCCGTTCAAGATGAAGATATCGAGCAATCGACTGGAGCTAAAATCGCACGAAGTACAAAGAAAAACATTATAGCTTGGCTACGAGAGCTACTTCCCTAGAAATTCCTAACTTTATATCTTTAGGCAGGTTATAGGACCCTATGTCAATATTGAATAGGAGTCTTGCGTTATCTATACTAATCCCACCCCCAATTAATCATTTCCGTACGTCATCAAAATTTCGGCTGCAAAACTTCGCTTCGTCCTCACCATATATCTATAGGGCTCGGACTCCATCTCGTTTTTCGCTCGAAATTTTGACGACATACTTTTGGAAAGCATTAATTGGGGGTGGGATAAGCCCACAAGAAAAAACTATGCCTAAACTAAATCCAGAGATTGAAGCTTTCGCCAGAATCAAGGTTATTGGAGTTGGAGGCTCCGGAGGCAACGCAGTTAATCATATGGTCAATTGCAAAGTGAAGGGAGTTGAATTCGTGTCAATGAATACTGATGCTCAAGATCTTCATCACTCACTTGCACCAAAAAAAATTCATATTGGTAAAAATCTAACTCATGGCTTGGGTGCAGGAATGAATCCAGAAACTGGACGCAAGGCGGCAGAAGAAACAATCGAAGAAGTGCAAGGAATAATCAAAGGCTCCGACATGGTTTTCATTGCATGCGGAATGGGCGGAGGAACAGGAACTGGAGCGGCGCCTGTAATTGCAAAGACAGCGAAAGACCAAGGGGCACTTACTGTCGCAGTAGTTACCAAGCCATTCTTTTTTGAAGGTGCGGCAAGAATGAGAATCGCAGAAGAAGGCCTTGCGGCACTAAGACAAGAAGTAGATGCGATAATCGTTATTCCAAACGATCGACTCTTAAATATTATCGACAAAAATACCCCAGCAACAAGTGCATTTGCGATGGCTGATGATATTTTAAGGCAGGCAGTTGAAGGAATTTCTGACCTCATTACAACCCCAGGTATTATCAACGTCGATTTTGCTGACATCAAAGCCGTCATGCAAAATGCAGGATCAGCTCTAATGGGAATCGGTTCGGCGATAGGTGAAAATCGAGCAGTAGAGGCAGCCAGAGGCGCCATCAACTCTCCCCTACTTGATATTTCAATTGAAGGAGCGCGCGGAGTATTGTTTGCAATTGCAGGAGGAGACGATATGACAATGACCGAAATCCAAGATGCGGCAAAAGTCATAACCGAAGCAATCGACAAAGATGCAAAAATTATTTTTGGAACAATCCGAGATGAGAAGCTAAAAAAGAATGAGATAAAAGTAACTGTAATCGCTTCCGGTTTTCCTAATTCTGGAATTACTCCAAATAAATCAACGCCAGAGGTTTCTATTTTTAGAGATTCATCCCGTACGAGCGAAAAAATTGTAGAAGCCCAAACCTCCGACGATCACACCCCAATCAACATTCGTCCATCTATTTTCGTTGACTCAAATCGCACGAGCTTACCTTCTTCTGGAATTACTAAAAAAATAGAAATAGGAGGCAAAGATCAAGAACCAGAATCCGACTGGTCTTCTGTCCCAGCTTTTTTAAGACGAACGAAAAAATAAACTAGACGGAATACGGGGACATCTAGCGTTTCTTGTTTTTTACTGCCGCCCACACC
>JBBUBG010000103.1:0-1912 GCA_038058345.1 Patescibacteria group bacterium
AATTCGAGAGCTTCCTTCTTTGGGTATTGAGTGTGCCTATTTTTATGCCTTCTCAATAGAGAACTGGTTACGGTCGAGTGAAGAGGTGAGCTTCTTAATGAAAATTGCGGAGCGAATGCTCGAGCAAGACCTAGAGGAATTTGCTTCGTATGGAGCGCGAGTGCGGATGATCGGAGATCTTTCTAGGGTTTCTCCAGAGATACGAGAGCTTGCAAAAAAAGCAGAAGAAAGGACTAAGGATAATAAAAAGATTACGATAGTTTTTTGTTTCTCATATGGGGGCAGAGATGAAATCGTCGCAGCGGCGAAAAAATTTGCGGAGGATAAGGATCGAGATCCATTGGCGGGGACGAATGATTTTGGAAAATATTTGCTCACTGCAGGATTGCCTGATCCAGATCTTATTATTCGCACAAGTGGGGAGCAGCGTTTGTCTGGTTTTTTGCTTTGGCAGGCGGCATATGCAGAACTGTTTTTTGTGGATACCTTCTGGCCGGATTTCACAAAATCTTATTTAGAAAAAATTATAGAAGAATACAAGGCTCGAGAGAGAAGATTCGGTAAATGAAAATTGAAATTCTTTTTGAAAATAGTGACATCGTGGCGATCAATAAGCCGGCGGGTGTTTTGGTGCATCCAGATGGAAGGAGCGCAAAAAAGAAAACTATCGTTGATTGGATATTAAAAAATTATCCGAATGTTTCGAAGGTGGGAGATGACCTTTCTCGCCCGGGGATAGTGCATCGATTGGACGAAGACACGAGCGGTGTTCTCTTAATCGCCAAAAACAAACAAGCTTTTGTGCATCTAAAAAAACTTTTTGAGCAAGGCGAAGTTAAGAAAAGTTATCTCGCGATTGTTTGTGCTTCCGTAAAAAATGATCGGGGAATTATTGATCGGCCAATTGGAAGAGGAGACGCAAGTGGGAGTGAAAGGAGGGTGGGTTCCGGTGCGACCGGCACAATGCGAGAAGCACTCACATACTATAAAGTTTTGGAAAGATTTGATTCTTCGCGGGATGGGGGGCCGTATTCTTTGGTTGAGTTTTATCCGAAAACTGGGCGCACTCATCAGATTAGAGTGCATGCAAAATCGGCTGGTTTTCCTGTCGCCTGTGATAAGTTGTATGGGAAAGTCGGGTCTTGTCCCATGTCTCTTACTCGCAAGGCTCTTCATGCTATTAGGATCGAATTTAAGGATACTAAAGGGGAGATTATCTCTATCGAAGCCCCTCCTCTCCCTGACTTTTCAGGCGCCCTTGAATCTTTACGAAAGGCGTGATAGTGTGGCAGGAATATTGATATATGGCAAATAAACCATTTACAGTCGCAAATATAGATGTTGAAGCCCGCAAAAAATGGCCAATTTTGGTTGGCTCTCGTGTGCGTGTTTCTCAAAAGATTTCAGAAAAAGGAAAGACTCGCTTGCAGGCTTTTGAAGGTTTGGTAATAGCAAAAAAGCATGGTACAGAGCCAGGAGCAACTTTTACTGTGCGGAGGGTGGCCTCTGGTGTTGGGATGGAGAAGATTTTCCCTCTCTATTCGCCGATGATTGAAAAGGTAGACAGACTTTCACTCGCGCATGTTCGCCGCTCTAAGTTGTATTATGTTCGCGAAAAAGCAACAAAAGAAATTGCTCGCAAAATGAAGCAGATGAATCGTCCTGGTTCGTTTGTTGTTCCAGATGCATCAGCAATAAAGGAAGAGTAATAACTAAAAAAGTCCCGCCCTTCGGCGGGACTTTTTTAGTTGAATTATTGAAGCTGATTAGCTATAATCGACATACCTTTTTAATAAGGTAATGCCCAGGTGGCGGAATTGGTATACGCGCACGATTGAGGTTCGTGTTCCGTAAGGAGTGGAGGTTCAAGTCCTCTCCTGGGCACCAGTAGTAACTTGTTCGGAATTAAGAA
>JBBUBG010000104.1:0-3179 GCA_038058345.1 Patescibacteria group bacterium
ATATTGACAGTCCAAGCTTTTTCTCCGAAGGATGCCGTAACATATGCCGTCCCTTCAGCTTTTGCGTTAACGAGGCCAAGGTCAGATACCGAGGCAACATTCATATCGCTCGAACTCCAGTCAAACTGAGATGAACTTACAATAAAAGTGCCGTCAGAAAAAAGAGCTTTAGGATAGAGAGTTCGCGTTCTTCCAATCGAAAGAAAAGTACGAACATCGCCGTCAATTGTTACTGAGGAAACAGTCCTGATTGGTGCCACCGTCGGAGTACTTAGTGTCGGTTCAGATGGCTCTTCTTCTACTGGTTGAAACGGAGGCGGAAGCTGTGTAAAAATTGGTCTAACAATGACACTAATAGTCCACGCTTTTCCGCCTCGCATCGCACTCACCTGACTCACACCAGGACTCTCCGCTACAACAAAACCATTTGAATCCACGGAAGCGACATCCGGAGAACTACTATTCCACGAAAAACCTGACGGTTCCGAAAAAATAGTGCCATCAGAATAGTGTGCTCGCGCAATGATGTTTACTTGTTCACCTTCATCAATAAAATAACTAACCGGTTGATCGATTGTAATATTATTTAGAACTGGACCACGCGGAGCAGATGGAGCGATAGTCTCAATAGGAACAACAACCGGTGGCGGTTGCACTGCAACATTAATCGTCCACGCCTTTCCGCCACGCTCTGCTGTAATATATGCGTTCCCGACAAAGAGTGCCTCAATCACACCTCGATCATCGACTGAAACAATACCTGGATCACTAGACTTCCAGGAAAAAAGTTCCGGAGTTGAATCAACTGAACTGTTATCAAAAATAGCTCGAGCGTTCAGGCGATTTTTAAAACCGAGATTTACAAAATAACGGACTGGAGCATCGATCAAGATATTTTGAACGACAGGAACTTTAATAGTAGGGACGGACACCGGCGCAACAGGCTTCGCCTGTTGCGCCGGTGTTGAAATTACTGCACAAGAAACCTCGTGAATTTTTTCTGCAGTCTTCACCCCGACAGCTCCGTATCCAGTTGTTGCCGCGGTTCCAGAACTCACCAAACCATTTCGCTCCTGAAAACGCTTAACCGCCCTCTCTGTGGCTCCACCAAATGAACCGGTAATGACAGCCTCTGGATAAATCGACTCATCTGGAAGTAGCGCTAAAAATTCTTGAAGCTTGCTGACTTCTCCTGCAACATCCGGATCATTTGATCCGATTTTTAATATATTTTTGAAAGTTAGACAACCGACAGATGCATAAGCATTCTGTGATAATAAAGAAAGCGCCACAATTAAAATGGCAAGTCGTTTCATTACTAATTAGTATAACGCATCCCACTTGAATTATAAGTGGAAAAGATGTTTAATTATAGGATATTCCAAGTTGAAAGATCCTACCAAACATATGATTCATGAAGATATTAAAAACGGAATAAAAACAGCAATGCTCGCAAGAGATCCACTTAAGACTTCAGTACTACGAAGCCTTGTTGCGGCATTTACAAATGAGCTTGTCTCAAAGAAAAGAAAGCCTCAAGAAATTCTAACCGACGAAGAAGCCCTTGCTGTGATCAGGCGAGCCTCCAGACAAAGAAAAGATTCGATTGATCAGTTCACGGCAGGAGGGCGCGTGGATCTAGCTACCGCAGAGCGAGCAGAACTTACTCATATCGATTCTTTTCTTCCACTCCAAGCAACGGATGAGGAGATCGAAAAAGTAGTCCGTGCAAAAAAAGAGTCCCTTGGCGTTGTTGATAAAACAAAAATTGGGATACTTATCGGAGCAGTTTCAAAAGAACTGGCAGGGAAAGCTGAAGGGGGGCGAATTAAAGCCATCGCCGAAACGCTTTTTTAGGACTTACCCAACTGGCGCATTACTTCGTTGCTTCGATCGTTTGCTCCACGTGCAGTCGATTCTACGGAATCGCGTCGCGTAACGTCCATTAGGACGCGACGTACAGCTTGGTCGCAAGGCCTATCGTTCATGATAGGCACCTGTAGACGGCCTCGCTCGCGCCTCGAACTGCATTCAGTTGAGTAAGTCCTATGATTATATTTTCTGAACTGAAAGATAAAGGAAAATCGGGAACTCCGCGCGGGCCCGATTTTCTGCTTGAGCGCGAGGCCCTGAATCACTTGTTTTATGGGACACCCATTCTTCCAGCCTCCCAGCAACAAACCCGGATTTTTCAAACGCTTTAAAATATGATTGAAGTGGTCGATGAAAAGAAACGGTTTTCTCTCCGCCGACTTGTCCCGGATGCATCTCAATTTCATTTTTTAGCTCGGAAAGATAACGATCCACTCGCCTAAACTGAACTTTTTTCTCATCATCAAAACCCCACGCACTTTCCTTTGGCACCCTGAAAGCCGGATGATTCAAAACGAGATGCAGTACTCCTCCATTCACTAAAACCCTCGATGCTTCCTCTAAAATTTTCTGATACTTTTCAATATTTTGAATTGCCAAAATACAAATCGCAACATCAAAACTTTCATTTTTTAGAATAGTTAATTCATCTGCCGAACTCGCAAAATATTTCGCGCCTCCGCCCTTTTCCTGCGCTTTTTTAATTAGCTCTTTTGAAATATCGACACCCGTAACAAGCGCTCCTTCCTTTGAAAAAATCCTAGAGAAATAACCCTCACCGCAAGCAATATCAAAAAACTTTTTCCCTTTAACATCTCCCAATAATCGCACAAGATTCGGTGCGATAACTTTAGCCTGAAAAGTATCTCCGCCTTCGAGAAGATTATCGTACCATTCTGCAACACCACCCCATGTTGTGGAAGTTTTTTTAATCATGATAGGTGCGAGCCGTTAAATACCTCTTTATCTGGTATTAAAATCACAGCGCCTCCGTCTTCTGTATGCGCCGCGATAAGCATCCCCTGCGATTCAAGCCCTGCTAATTTTCGATAGGCAAGATTAACGCAAATTACAATCTGCTTTCCGACGAGGTCGGCAGTGCCATACCACTTTTTTATTCCCGCAATAATTTGACGCTTCTCCGAACCAATATCAATGATGAGCTTAATCAGCTTATCTGAATCTGGCACTTCCTCCGCTGACTCAATCCTCCCCACTCGCAAATCAAGCTTTGCGAAATCTTCAAATGTTACCGTCGGTTTAATTTCATTCATATCAATTCAATAGTCTTAATTCAATTAGCATAT
>JBBUBG010000105.1:0-4209 GCA_038058345.1 Patescibacteria group bacterium
ATTCAAGATAGAGGAGTTGGGCAATAATAATATTTGCTGTGTTGTCGTCAATCGGGCCTGCGAGCATAATTATTCGCTCTTCTAATAGACGAGAATAAATATCGTACGCCCTTTCTCCAAATTGTGACTTTTCGATAACTGTTGGAATTAACATGATTTTTATTATTATTATTTAATATTTTCTATAAATTGGAATACCTTTTCGTTCATCAATTGACCTTCAACGTAATGACCCGCGCGTTCTGGGTCAGCTCCTTTAAAGTGCGATAACATTGCTTCTGTTTCGCGTTCAAGCTCTTCTTTTTCTACTTCGAGTTTTTCAAGTTTTCCGATTTCAGATAGAATAAGTCCAAATTTTGCGCGTTTTTCGGCAGATGGACGAATGTCGTCTCGGAGGATGCTTTCTGTTTTTCCTGTTTTTGCAACATAGTCCGCGAAATCAATTCCAGAATGAGAGAGATCGTTTTTTAAATCAGCGACCATTTTATCGAGTTCGACTTCAATCAAGACGGAGGGTAATACCACTTCGAGTTTTGACACAATTCCCTCAAGAATCTCGACTCGTTTTTTGTCGCGCGCCTTGATCTCTTTTTCGAGCTTTATGTTTGTTTTAATTCTATTTTTGAAATCTTCAACATTCTCAAACTTGCCGAGCGTTTTTACAAATTCGTCGGTTAGGTCAGCCGGCGCGCCGCCTTCGGCAGTGCGCATCTTTTTGATCTCTCCTAACACATCTTCGATCTCTTTTTCTGTAGGCTCAAAGCTTTCTTTTCCCTTGCTTGTCTCTTTTTTTGCGATTGACTTATAGTCGGGGAGCTTAATTACCGGCATCACCGCTGTTTTAATTTTGATCCCAAGGGGTTCACCTACTGCAATTTTTGTAATTGTAAGGATTGGTCTGCCGATGGCTTCCACTTTCGCTTCTTCCATGATCGTCTGGTAGTTGTTTCTTACTGCGATGTCTGCCATTTCCTCAAGGATCGCGCCACTTCCGACATGTCTTTCTACTATATTATCTGGAGCTGTTCCTTCTCTGAACCCATCTATTTTAACCAGCTTCTTTAAGTTTTTCATTGCCTCGCCTCGCGTGCGAGCAAAAGCCTCCGAGCTTATCTCGGCTGAAATTTCCACCTCTGAATTATCTAATTTTTTTACTTCCATCAATTTTTTGTCAGGCTTTTAATTTTTCCAATTCTAGCACGGTTTTAAGAACCTGTCTACAATCTAATGCCTCGACCAAACATTCAAATTTCGTGCGAAAATCATGAAATTGGAGGAGGCGTATACTACTACTCCGACAAGAATTTCATGATTTGTAGCCGGAATTTGGAGGTTTGGACAGGCAAGTGATTATCTTGTTTACCTATTCACGGTTAGATTGGAGACAGATTCTTATAAAAGTAAAGTTGGCCGAGGGTTCCCCTCGGCCAAGCCAAAAAGTAAACCCCGCTGTTCTCGCAAACAGCGGGGTTTACTAAAAACATAATCTACTGAACGATCACTTCTTTTCCTAGTGTGTCGATGCTTGCGTCTAGGGAAGCCTCGTCGTTTGCGTTAAGTTCTGCTTCAATATCTGCAACTTCGTCAGATGGGCCTGTTGCCGTGGCGTCTACTGTTTCCGCTGGCTGTTCTGCTACTGGTTGCTCCACCGTTTTCTTATTAGCGAGAATATAGACAGCTCCAAGTACCAACACGAGAATTACAATAATTGATCCAATTAGCGGTCCTTTTCCTTCTTCTTTTGGGTTCATATGAATATTTAGAAATAATTACTAATTAATTTATCGACTTTCTTCTGTTGAGGTAGCTGTTGCTGAAGCCGGTTTCATTGCTTTGATTGCGTCAACGATTTTTGCGTGTGTTTCTTTTATCTTGTCTTTTGCACCGACTACCAAATCATGAATTTTCTGGAAGGCCGAAGTGGGAGAAGCAGCATCTGCCGCTACTTTTACTTGAGCTTCGATTGAATCGAGAGATGCTATTGCTGAATCGAGAGATGCTTTTGCTTCTGCGATACGGGCCTTTGCGTCGGTCATATCTCGTCCTGCTGATTCAAATTTAGCAATTCTCGACTCTGTTCTTGTTATTAAATCAGCATTTCGTGCTACTGCATTATTTAGCACAACTAAAACTTTCTGTCCAAAATCTGCGATTTTCGCTTTCTTAACTGCCTTGATTTTGATTTTAACTTCTGCTTTTTTGGTCTCGATCTTTTTTTTTACCTCGGCTTTCTTTTCTACGATTTTTGCCTTTAGCGTTGTTGCGGGAGCAACTTTTGTGCCTGCCGTTGTATTTACTGCGCTTGTTTCTGCTAAGGCCTCACTGCTTGCTCCAAGTGATACCGCGAGTGAAAGCAATGCGACTAGCGAAATATTACGAATATTCATAAAAATATTGGATCAATTCTCGATTAATGGGCTAATTGTATACTAGGAAAAAATAAAATTCAAGTTCCTTATTGCTCCAATGTTGGCGGGATAATATCTATTTTCCATCCAGTTAATTTTGCCGCCAAGCGAACATTTTGACCACCTTTCCCGATAGCTAGAGAGAATTGATCAGCCGAAACGGTAACCTTGGCTTCGCGGGTATCAGGAGAAAGCTCAATTTTTTCTATTTTTGCAGGCGAGAGTGCTTCTTCTATAAATTTAGCAGGATCTGTTTGGTATTCAATTACATCAATTTTTTCACCTCCGAGCTCGCTGATTACGGTTGAAACTCTAATTCCGCGCTGACCTACACATGAACCAACGGGATCAATGTTTTGTTCCTTTGAAGAAACTGCAATTTTGGTACGGGAGCCTGGCTCACGAGCAATAGCCGAGATAACCACTGTTCCTTCTGCGATTTCCGGAGCTTCAACCTCAAAAAGCTTTACCACGAATTGAGGATGTGAGCGGGAAAGTCTTAAGTTGATTCCGCGAGGAGTGTCTTCCACCGCAAAAAGGTAGGCACGCAAGCGTTCGCCTTGTTTGTAAAATTCACCTGGGATTTGCTCGTCTCTTGCTAGGATCGCAGTGGTGCGACCTAGGTCTACAAAAACATTTCCTCGTTCAACGCGCTGGACTTTTCCAGTTAAAATTTCTCCTTCGCGCTTGCCATAGTCTGAAAGAACTGAAGTTTTTTCAGCTTCACGAATTTTTTGGATTATCACCTGTTTTGCTGTTTGGGCGGCAATGCGACCAAAATCATCTTTAATTTCAAGAGGGAAGGTGATCTCATCGCCGGCTTGAACATCCTTTTTTATTTTCTGGGCATCTTCAATCATGATGTGTTGCTCCTCGTTGAAAACAACTCGAGTGTCAATCGGTGCGCCTTCTGCCTCAACATTTGCGTCTGCTTCCTCTTCTGTTTTGAGCATGCTTGCGTCTACTACAACCTTAATTTGGTTGAATTCTACTGCTCCTGAATTTGGTTCGAAGTGAGCATGGATGATTTGACCTCGTTTACCGAAGTCTTTTTTGTAGGCCGTTGCAAGAGCGAGTTCAATAGCCTCGAGCATTTTATCGCGAGGAATACCACGCTCTTCTTCTAGTTGTGCCACTGCCGCGTTTAAAGCTTTTAAGTCAAACATTTAATTAGTATAGATTATTTAATAGCGAAAGGCACCCTTTTAGGATGCCTTAACGCTTAATAAAATTATTATAGCAAATATCCGGAGCCTGTCAACTTATTTAGTAGTTGTATGAATCCGTGAAATTGCTGGTGTCGTAGGAATAGTTGTTATCGTAAGAGTAGGAATCAGAGAAGTTTGAATACGAGTCGCTGAAATTGTCATAGTTCGAGAAATCAGAATAGTAATCAGTGAAGTTTGAATTCGTGTAGGAGTCAGTGAAATTCGAATCACCGTAGGAATCAGCGAAGTTGCTATTCGAATATGAATCGCTGAAATTGTCGTAGCTATTGTCATAGCTTGAGTAGCTATAATATGAGACAGGGGAGTAAGTTTCGTAAGGAGTATACGTTTCATACTGTGGGACTACGCTGTAATCATAAGAATAGTCATAATAGACACCAACGGCATTTTCATACCTTGGAGCCGTGCTGTCGTTCCAGAAATTAGTGTAATTATTGGCGCCGGAATTGATGTAGCTTGGGCCACCGGAATATCCTGAATAGTAATTTACACCAGAATCCGAATAGTAGTCGTAATTGGCGCCTCCTCCATAAGAGGATGCTCCGAAGGCCATTTGGAAGATGATCCCGCCA